>JAYUCD010000298.1:0-11409 GCA_043740515.1 Bdellovibrio sp.
ATGCTTGAAACTGTCGCCTTGTTTCAGCACGTCTGAAGAAAAACCATCGGTATCACCGACTATGCTGTGACTGGCTTTGTCCTGATTGGTCCAGGTCACTGGGCTGCCGACTGGCACCTCAATGACGGCAGGCGAGAAGGCAAACGAGGAAATCGCGACGCTGTCATCAGCATGCGCCTGCATGGCCATGGCTGACAATGCGAATAGCGATGCAGATACGAGAATGTTTTTCAGGATTTTTGGCATTTCATATACCTTGTGGGCAGACTAGAAAACCGGGCGTCTGTTGCACGCCCGGCGCATACGTTTACTTATGGTCAACGTCCTTTTTCATCGGCGCCAGGATTGCTAGTAACTTGTTACCCGCTCCGATCGGCACATTGTTATCAACAAAAGATTTTTGCAAATCTTCTACCAGCGCATTGAACTGGCCTAGTTTAGATGAGAGGGAGGGGGCAAGCAATCTTATGACAATTTTGAATCGCTCGTATTTCGCACCTCCTTGAGGTCAATCTTCAATCGACTGGGGCTAAATCAGATGATCCAACAAAAAGTGTGCAGCACGGGCCGTTATCTTCAGCGCCAGCTCATCGAAGGCGATGCGGCCGAACTTGAAGCCTTCATAAAACAAAATCCAGCCGAGATATGCGAATTTATCGATTACAATTATCGTCGGTTTTATACCCAGGTGAAGGGCTCTTGCTCATCGGAAGGCTTCCAAGTTTCTTTTCCAAAGGGAAGTCGCTATTTGCAAAAAGGCGACACTCTTTCCTATTATCCCCATCAAACGACTCAGCAACCTCAAGAAATGATTTATAATATTTTTGGCGAAGAACAAACCCTGCGCCAACCACAAAATACGATTAGCAGAACAAAGGTGCCTCCCCGAACCACCGAGATTTTAAAAACCAACGCCTCCGACCGCGAAGCTATATTGGATGGGTTTTCTTCTGGTAACCGAGCCGCATTTGCCGAAGTAAAAGCTTGTTGTTCATCGAGTGGCATGCGCCCAACGGATGCAGAGTGTTCACGTTATGGTATTCAGCAAGCCGTAAAAGATGGCGGTGGTCCTTCGGATAAAACTCAACTGACTCAATAAATCTATCTTAGGGACAATAAGCAAAAAAAAGATGTGCCGTCGATACGGCACATCTCCTCAGATAAAGATCAAAATAAACAATTTTATTTTCTTATCTTATCTTCAAGCCAAATATAAAGCGATGGCAGCAGCACTAAAGTTAGAAGTGTTGAAGAAATTAAACCTCCAATGACAACTGTAGCAAGCGGTCTCTGGACCTCAGCCCCCATGCCAGTATTGAGAGCCATGGGAAGAAACCCAAGTCCGGCCACCAACGCGGTCATGATCACTGGCCGAAGTCGCGCGGTTGCACCAAAGATCACAGCGTCGTTCACGCTGCTTCCTTTGGCTCGCTGTTGATTGATAAAATCAACGAGCACCATGCTATTGAGGATTGCAATGCCGAGCAGGGCAATGAATCCGATACCGGCTGAGATGCTGAACGAAATTCCTCGAATAAACAGTGACATGATTCCTCCGGTTACAGCGAGCGGAATACTGCTGTAGACAAGAAGAGTGAGTTTAATGCTTTCAAAGTTCTTGAGAAGAATCATAAATATCACTAAGAGGGTTATGGGCACGATCAGAAGAAGTCGGAGCCTTGCCTTCTCAAGGTTTTTGAATTGGCCGCCCCAGTCGATTGTGTATCCTTTCTCAAGCTTCAGTTCAGATCCAATTTTCTGCTTTGCTTCAGCTACGAAACTTGCGACGTCACGATCCTTTAGAAAAATGGAAAGCGCTGCATATCTTTTGAGGTAACTTCTTGAAATTGTTGTTACCTGCTCCGATTGGTCAAAGCTTGCAATCGACTTTAGGGGAATGCTTCCGCCGTCATTCAATCCAACCGGAATGTTTTCGATGTTTTTTGGACTTTCCCTGAGTTCTTCAGACAAATGCAGAACGATCGGAAACCTCCGATCTATTTCATAAAAATTTCCCACTTGAATTCCGCCCATTGCCATTTGCAAAGTGCTGTTGGCTTCGCTAAGACTGACTCCAAGCTTTGCCATCTTGTCGTAGTTCAAATTGATATCCATCATTGGGCTTTTCCTCAAAGCCGTGAGTGCATCCATTTCAGCCGCATCGACTCCTTGAATTTTTCCGACAATTTCTTTAGATTTATCGATGTATTCAATGAGCTTATTTAAATCGGGACCAAATATTCGGAGTGCGATATCTGCCCTATTGCCTTCTAGAATTTCATTGAAGCGCATTTCGATTGGCTGGGTGGGGCTAAACTCATGCCCAGGAAGATCTTTGCTGATCCTTTCAGTGATTGCCTGATAAAGTTCTACTTTGGTTCGACGTCGCTCAGAACCATCTTGCATTTTGACCGCTGGCCACTTGCTAGGATCCTTGTTAAGAATTAAAAAAGTGTCAGCAAAGTTTACGCCCATCGGATCGGTGGCGGATTCAGGGGTGCCCATGCGAGAAAAGACAGTTTCGACCTCCGGAAAATCTTTAATAATTTTGTCGGCCTCAGTCTGCACCTTGATCGACTGATCAATGCCAATTCCGGTATCTCGAACCAAGCCGATAATTAAATCTCCTTCGTCCAATTTGGGAATAAAATCAGAACCCAAGCGAGTGAATAGAAATCCACAGATCAAAGCAAAGACAACAGTTGCAGTGACAACAACGCCTCGCTTCTGAATTCCGAAGTGAAGCATTGGTTTATAGAGGCTGCTAATCATTGAAAATGCTCGTGATTCCTTATGGTCACCGAAGTGCTTTGGCGGCTTGATCATGAGAAATCCGAGAACTGGCATCAAAAGAAATGCAACTAGCAAGCTTGCGCCCAGGGCCATCAATACAGTCATGGCCATCGGGTGAAACATTTTGCCTTCGATACCCTCAAGCGCGAGAATCGGAACGTAAACGACCATGATGATAAACAGACCTAGGATAACCGGCCTAGCAACCTCAAGAGTAGAGTCTTTTACCAGGTCTAACTTCTGAGAAATGGAAAGCGATCCAGGGTCCTTGTGTTCCTCAAACCTTCTCAAAAGGTTTTCAATCATTACCACCGAACCATCGACGAGAAGACCAAAATCAATAGCTCCAAGAGACATGAGGTTTGCCGAAATGCCTAAAAATCTCATTCCGGTGACGGCAAACAGCATTGAAATTGGAATAGAGAGTGCCACTAAAATAGCTGCTCTAAAATTACCAAGGAGCAAAAGTAAAACGATGATGACAAGAGCTGCGCCCTCAGCGAGACTCTTAGCCACAGTCTTAATTGTTTGATTGACCAGAAAACTTCGCGTGTAGACAACCTCGATGGACACGTCATCCGGAAGCTGTGCTTTTTCAAGAGCGTCAACTACGTCGAGAGAAACTTCCCGGCTGTTTGCTCCGATATACATAAGTGCAGTTCCAAGAACAGCCTCACTTCCGTTGTGTGTAGCTGCTCCCAGGCGCTGAGTGTGATCTTCTCGCACGCCCGCGACAGCACCCAAGAGAATCGACTGTCCTCGAACATCCAGCTTGATCGGAATTTTTTCTATTTTGTGCAAATCTGCAATTTGACTCGAAGTGCGGACGATGACCTGCTTACCATCTTTTTGAATGTAGCCCCCACCGTAGCTATCACCGATGGTTTGAAGTTTCTTATTTAAATCATCAAAGGTGATCCCGTATCTTTCCATTGCATTTATGTCTGCATTGATATGGATCTCTTTTCGATAGCCGCCAGAGCTATCGACCTCGGCCACTCCAGAAACTCTTTTTATCTGCGGCCGAATAACAAAATCTTGCACGGTGCGAAGATAAAGGAGTCTCTGAGCTTCAGGCTTCTTTGCAAGATTAGATTCTGGCTTTGCATCTACCGTATACATAACAACTTCGCCAAGACCAGTAGTCACTGGCGCAAGTTCTGGAGTGATACCACTCGGGAGTAGATCTTTTAAATTTTGAAGTCGCTGAGCCACCTGGCTTCTCACAAAATAAAGATCAGTTCCATCTTTGAAGACAAGAATAACCTGCGAGAGTCCATATTTGGAAATGGACCTCACATCCTCAAGCCCTGGCAAACCGGACATTTCTGTTTCAACCACCGTGGTTACAGTCTTCTCGATTTTCTCTGGATCAAGGGCTCCGGTCTTAGCATTGATCATAACTTGAATATTTGTGATATCAGGCAAGGCGTCTATCGGTAAGGACGAGAGTCCTAATACTCCCCAAATACTGCCAATCAAAAATAAACCGATGATCCAAAGACGATTTTTAAATGTAGTTTCAATAATATTTTTAAACACAAATCAATTCTCCAAGACGAGTTGGTTGCTACCAGTAAGAGTTTGAAGATCGGAGATGCTTTTGATGAGCTCGAGTTGCGCCTCAAGGATGGCAGAGACACTTTCATAATGTTGAGAATCCGCCTCTAAATAGGTCAAAAGATCAACTTGGCCTCGCCTAAATCCTTTATCGGTTTCAGCAATCGCTTTTTCTAAATCCTCGATTTTTTTAACCGGAAGAGCGACAACCGACTTTTTTGCTAGTTCAAAATTAAGAAAAGCCGAGTTGAGTTCCTTCAAGGTTTGCTCTTTTAGGAATATAAGTCGTTCGACTTCCGCTTTTGATCTCAGCTCGCTCGCTGAGCGCACAGAACTATTGGAGTTGAAGACAGGAAGAGGCAATGAAACACCGAGACCATATATTTTTTCCGGATTAAATCCAGAGCCACTAGCATAGCTTCCTGAAAGAGTCAGTCCTCGCCAAGACTCTGATGAGGTCAGATCAACTTCATTTTTTGATTGCATAAGCCTGGCATTTTGCTTTTTCAATTCAGGATTGTTCGCCATCAGCAGGCTGGAAATTTCTTGCCGATTTAAAATTGGCCCTTTTTTGAACCAGGCTAATTGAATTCCTGGAACGGAATTTAGCTTTAAATATGAATTGAGCTCGTTCCAAATATTTTCGCTCTTGGCCTGAATGTGGAATAATTCCTTTTGTAGCACAATAAGCTTTCCTGAGACAATACTGGCTTCCGTTTTTTTCTGAGGAGCTGCGAATACTCGAGACTGAATATATCCCTGGACAGTTTTAAACCGTTCAAGCCTTTCTTGGGCATGATTCATTTTTTCTTTTGATGCCTTGAACTCATAAATGAGATTTAGAACTAAGCCTCTAATTTTGAGTTCGACTGAAGAAGTTTCAAGTCTTGCAATCTCAGCTTCGCTCTTGAAGATTTTCTCTTTTGCTGAGAATTTTCCGGGCATGTAGAGAGTTTGAGAAAGGCCATATCGTATGAAGCGCGTCTCTCCGCCAGTTTCTTTTTTGTTCTCAGTTCCGATTTCGAAGTTGGGATTATCCCAAGCTCCAGCTTGTTCAGATAGTTTGTCCTTGGCCATCGCATCGAGGTCATAGGATTTCGCAAGCGAACTATTTTTAAGTGCCAGGTCAATAAGTTGATTGGCAGTGAAAGACTCGCTACGAGCCTCGTAACTGAAAAATAAGCTTGAGCTCATCAATAGTATCGGAAGAAGTTTTCTGTATTTCACTTTTAATTCCCTATTTTAAATTTTTATCTCGTCTAGTTATCTCGTCTTTGGGACCGGCATTTAATCGCGTTCGAATTGTCATAACGAATGAAACAAAGGCATATGCAAAAATAAATGTGAGGTAGCCTTCCCTAGTGGAAAAGGCGTTGATCTGCGATACTTAAACATGTGTCGCAATTTGGTAGGCGGTTAGATCCTTGGAGGTTGAAACGGACCCTCAAGGAGAGGGGCCTGTTTTGCCAAGTAGGTTCTTTCAAAAAAATTATGAGATGCTTGTGAACTGACAAATTGTGGGCGCTCGATTCTATCGAGCATGTCCAGAGGAGAGCAGCAATGGATCTTATGAGTTGGACCGTTGCCACTTGCAAATGGCTCATTTGAGCTATCACTATTTTCATTACCAGGATTTTGCAGATCTAAACTGGATATCGAAAGTTTTTCGCTTTGATGCTCGTAAGTATCGGCGACAAGACGAGAGCCGACCCCAGGGCAACCAAGCAAATGGGTTGTAGAGCCCGCAAACATCACGCCCAAAGTGAAAATCACGAGAAAGGAAATGAGACATGTTTTTTGCATCGAAACTTTATCGTAGGTCTTGAAGACAATGCTGTCAATGGCAACTTCTCAAAGTGGATGTAGAGTTTTGCTGAGAAACGAATAGAAAATTAAATGTTAAACCAAAGCACCAACGTTTGTCCTGCCTCGATACAGAAGTCCGGATAAAACATTCTTCGGCAGTCACCTGACGTCATTGCCGATTTAGTTTTATTGCCCAGTAAAGTTTTTTCAATAAGAACTGCAGAATTCCCTAATTGCTCAATCTCTTTCACTGATGATAGAGCACTGGTAACCCGGTCCCACTGGTGGCAAAAGTCCCACTTTGACGTCGATGTGCGCGCTTCCATGTAGCATATCGCCACCTTCAAGAAATCCGCCAAAAAGATGATATGCCGACTGAGTCCCTGCTTCATGTAGGGTGGCACTTTGAATATAAAAATGACCCGGGTGTCTGCTATCCAATTGCGCCAGACAGCCTCGGACATTTTCAGAACGCATCATATTCATAGAATTGATAGCATCACCGCCTAAGTGTCGATGTGCAAAAGCAAAGTTTGAAAACAGAACTGGCAAAAAAAGGTTAACTGTTTCATCTTGATACTCCTTGAATCCGACTCAGATGAAATTTCTATGCCATTCGCAATTTAAGAAGTAAAAAAATATTTTATTTACTGACTCGGATCCCGATAAACCATCCCCAGGAATTCGGGAAGAACTTGCTCAACCATTTCGGCCAATCATCCGTGTCGTAGGTTGTAATCATGGGGATTGCCTCAAAACTTGAAAATTCTGAGAACATTTTCTTCAACTCGGGAACGGTGTAGGACTTGGTGCCAACACTTTCGACTTTGTCCCAGACGACATCAGCAAAACTAAGCCATGGCTTGCCGGCAAACAAAGCGTGCTTGACCCAGAATTTGAAGACCAGCGGCGATCGTCGTCCGTACAACATACCCACGAAAGTCCCACCAGGTCTGAGGATTCTTCGGATCTCTTTAATGATTGTCTCCGGACTTTCAGAATGATGAATCACTCCCCATGAATAAACGAGATCAAAAGAGTTATCTAGAAATGGCAATGTTTCTGCGTCAAGACGTTGAAGCTTTGAATTGAATCCATACAGATTGAAGCGAGCCTTTGTTGTTTCAATTGCTGCCTCAGTCAGGTCAACTCCGAAACACTCTGCACCGGCTCTAGCCCATTGAAGGTGATCTGTCCCGGCACCGACTCCAACTTCAAGTATTTTTTTCCCTCGATGACGAGTGAATTGCGCGATGGAGTGTATGAAGGGCTCCACCTGATATCGATGTGATTCAATTTTTTCAAACCAGTCTTTGCTCAGTGGCTTGAGTTCCCCAACGATCGCCTGACCGCTCCCACAGGGGCCCTGCTCCCAAAAAGACTGGACTTCGTCATTTAGCTTCATTTTTTCTTTCCTTAACGTTAACGATGAAAGAGCCACATCGACCTTGAATTAAATGATGAGGTAGTAGCCGGCCTGAGGTCAAAATTATTTTTGTAGAGAACGCCTTAACTGTTCCTTCGATTGAAAGACCAGACTGGTTTGTGGATTTTAGACAGCCTTCTTATTTCATTGCTGATCAGAGTGTTGCAAAAAGTTGCCACAAGTGCAGCAAGGAAATTCAAAAGGCATTAGCTCAAAGCTCGGCTCCAAATGGAGCTTCCTCAACTCCGAAGCCACTTGAATCAACAACAACGAAATAATTTTCTAGCTTGCAGTTATTTGACTGGCGAGTTAGTGCGACCAACACATTGACGTGCTCGAGTTTTTATCGCTTTGGAGAATTCCAAAATCCAACTGCAGGGGAGCGCCCGAAATAAATCTTTTGCTTTGAGAAAAATTAAGCTCGAAGGAAAATTTAGCAAAGCTCGGACTTTCACCGGCCACCTCAAAAAAATAATAGCGGTCTCCGCTCATGGGATCTATCGAAATTGTTTCTCTGAATAAAAACTTTGAGGCCTGCGAGTCAGTGATTTCAGAGGTTAAATTGTTTTTAAAATATGTCTGCAGCTCTCCCCGCCTAGCAAGAAGCGGATTGTCAGGTAGCGAATTGCTGTTTGATGTTTGCCCACTGGCAGGCACATAGAAACTTTGGCTGCTGCTGAGCAGAGTAATCTCGAGGTTTTGCTTGGCAGCTTTTTGAATCTTCTTATCTCGTCCTGAGCAGTAAATATCTATATATTTATCTCTGGGCGCAAATCCGCTGCTGGACCAAGTCGAGCGTTCAAAGATTTGATTTTGAAAAATCAGGACATTTCCATTCAGAGAACTGGCTTGCAGACTTCCCCAAGGGACTAAGATTGGCGTCTGAAGTTGCTGGCAGTTTTCGAATGTTTTCAGAGCTACTCCTCTAAAAATTTCGATCTGCTCTCGAATCGGAATTTGGTTCTCAGTCGACCTTCCACACTTACCAAGCGCATCGACCATGGCGTAAATTCCGTCCAATTGACTTTGCGCCACTTGATCCTTTGCTGAGGCTTCCTTCGCGAGCACCAATCGCTGAAGAAGGGCCGCACCACTGCCGTTGCTCACAGCAAACTTTTGCGAACAGTTGACGAAAACCAAAATGAGAGGAAGAAAAGAAAATCCGAGCAGGACTTGAGATGATTTTATTTTCAACATAGAACTCTCCCCACATCCGAATGTTTGCAAATCACAGTTCAAGTCATTGAGTTGCAAGTCCAAATCCACGTTGCAAAATAAGACGAAGCGGCAAGCTCCTGAATGCTCTGGAGATTTAGACTGCCTCGTTTTGCTAAAGTCCGGGGATTTGTCGAGGGCTTCCGATCTGTTTAACAGATTGGCAGTTTTAAGCAAAATTCGTGCTGAACGCAACGCCCCGGAGGCGAATTTAGATTCAAAAAATCGACTCTTCATCGCAAACTTTATCCGGTATTCTTGCGCAGAAATCTTCAAATACATCTGAATCAAGGCGGACTTATTAAAGCTCCAAAATCCAATTTACAGGTTCCCCGAGGCAATACTCAAAAATCTGTGAACCAGGCCGTTTTTGATTTACTCACTTCACAAACAAATTATGAACTGGGAGGAGCCCTCCTTGATGTTCCTTGTGGAGATGGAAACTTCGCTCAGTTTTTCAAAACTGTTTTTCCCAAATCCAGAGTCCTCGGAGTGGATAAATATTGCAAACCTTCAAAAATGGATTTTGAATTTTACCGGCTCAATGCGCATGAGTTCTTCAATTCACATCAAATTGAAAATTTGGATGCCATCACTTGTATCAGCGGCGTGATGTGCTTTGATGGCATCGAGGAATTACTTGCTTCTTTTCATCTGAGACTCAAAGAAGGAGGGCTTCTGGTCGTCACAAATGACAGCGTCATGACTGTCAGAGATCGCCTGAATTTTCTTTTGTTCGGGCATTTCAAGCGCTTCAAATTGATTTTTTCGGAGCAAGAAGGCAACTGGAATTTGCTACTTCCGCAATCTTTGCTAATGCATTTTCAGCGTCAGCAATTCAAGCAAATTCAAGTTCAATACACCTCAGTTTATACGGAAGATCTTTTCTTTTTTCCAGTTGCGGTTTTCATTTATCTCTTCTTGTTGATTTCGCTATTTAAGGCGAAATCTTCCTCGTCCTGGAAAATGAGAATGATGCTCTTTCCCTTTAAATCGTTGTTTGCTCGACACTATGTCGTGTCTGCAATCAAATAAGTCGGCCCCAGAGATTCGGTATTTTATTTTAAAGCCGAAGCTTGAAGCAAGCCTGACACGGCTGTTTGAACTTGAGCTGCGGTCACTTTCTCGGCAGGAATCGGCTGCCCGATGACCAAGCTCACTCGAAACCAGATTCTTCGCGGCGTCTTCGACATGGCAGAGCCATCCTTTCGACTGAAAAAGCTGCCCCACAATCCATTTAGCGCCATCGGAATCACGGGCACTGGAGTTTGTTGAATCATTTTTTCGACACCCGGCTTGAAGGGAGAAAGATGTCCGTCTCGAGTGATTTGACCCTCGGGAAATAGACAAACCAACTCCTGATCTTTCAATTCGAAAGCCACTTGTTCAAAAGCTGAATTGAGAATCTCTGGATTCTCTTTTGCTGAAGCAATTCGAATCACCTTGGCTCGCTTCATCAATCTTTGTCCTAAAACATTTTGCGCAAAGGAATAATGCATCACAAATCGCACCGGCCGGTGAATGGCACTGCTGATGATCAACCAATCAACGAAGCTAACATGATTGCACACAAGCAAGGCAGCGCCTCGATCTGGAATATTTTCTTCGCCCTCTACTTTCAATCGGTAAATAAGATTTGTGAGAATCCACATCAAAAAGCGCAAGAGAAACTCAGGCAGCAAAGTGTAAATATAAACAGCAACGACTGCATTTAAAATTGAAAGTGTAAGAAAAATCTGTGGAATACTAAAACCTGCCTTTAACAAGCCGACGACCATGCCGGCTGAAGTCACCATAAACATTGCATTCATAATATTGTTGCCAGCAATGATTCGAGAGCGATGCGAAGGCTCTGAGCGCTCCTGCATCAGTGCATAAAGTGGTACGATGAAAAAACCGCTAAAAATTGAGAGCAAAATGAGATCCAATACGATGTGAATTCCCTGAGCCGATTGGAGAAATTCGCTAGCTCCCAAATTTGCTTTCAGGAGCTGAGCCTGACCGGAAAGAAAAAGATCGAAGCCAAAAACTGAAATTCCAATTGAGCCTAAGGGGACAAGCCCGAGCTCAATACTTCGCCGTGAAAATTTGTCACAGAGCATGGAGCCGATGCCAATGCCGATAGAAAAGCAAGCAAGAAAAAGGGTGACGACGCTTTCATCCGTGTGAAGCACATCTTTGCAGTAAGAGGGAAAAAGCGAGAGCAATGAAGCGCCAAAAAACCAAAACCAAGAAATTCCGAGCATCGATAAAAAAACCGGGCGGCTCTTCCGGGTCTGCTTGAGAACACTCCATGTGGGAGTGATCGGATTCCATTGAACTTTGAGCTCAGGGTCGACCGCCTTGGCTTGCGGGATGTAACAACTGGAGACGAGTCCGAGGATAGAGATCAGTAGCAGAGCAATACTCACGTAAGCTGGACCCACTTGAGGAATAGAGACAAGCACTCCGCCGGCGATTGTACCGATGAGGATCGCGAGAAAAGTTCCGGCTTCGATCAGAGCGTTGCCACCGATGAGCTCTCTCTCACCCAAATGCTGAGGCAAGATGCTGAATTTCAAAGGACCAAAAAATGTCGAATGCAAACCCATCAGGAAAAGCACCATGAG
>JAYUCD010000299.1:0-2937 GCA_043740515.1 Bdellovibrio sp.
GGGAACAGTCGATCAAAGTCTGGCAGGTTTTTCGGGAACTCCATATCCCGCATATTTGATCTGACATGCTAACGCCAGTCAAGTGGATATGGAGGTTAATTTATTAACAACATTCATTCTTTTTTGAATGCGAGAATATTTTGAAAGAGCGAAAAAAGGTGCAAACAGAACTTGCTCGCATTGATGCGTGGACCCAATCAACAGGAGAAAATCCGGAGTCGTTTAAAACGCCTATTTTGAAAAATCATATTTACTGGATGCAGTCTTCGATTGGAACGGGATATTATAATCGCCTTCGCTCTCTTTACAGATCCCAACTTTAAGCTTGAAATCTCTCAAAATCTTTTGCGGCCTCTATCAGCCCTGAGAGAACCGAGTGAAAGAAATCTCCCCTTTTTATTTTTTCGATTCCAAAACGCTTCTCGAAAATTCCTCGGACAAAGGGAACATGCGCCGTGCCGCCGGTGAGAAAAACCAGATCAATTTGCAGGTCTTTGAGCTGAGCCTGCGACAGACATCGGTCTAAGGCAGCAAAAAGAGGAATGCGAACTTTTTCCGCCCAAACTTCAAATTCCTTTTGTGAGAAAACCTCATCAGTTTCCAAATCTGGATAGTCAAACTGGAATGGCGCTGTCGCCTTTAGAGATAAACTCCGCTTGGTTTTTTCAATTTCCTCAAAAAATGGAAAAATTTGCTGATCCTCGATCAAGACAAACAATCTCTGTAGCAATTCTTTGTCTTGGTCTTTCAGTGTACACTTTTGCACTTCTCGGATGAAGTTATAAGTTTCTCTCTCCTTGAGATGAACAATATGGGCCGGCTTGTTCAGACGCTCCATCACCGAATTCGGCATCGTCAAAACGTTGCTAGACATGGGAAGACGGTAAGCGGCTTGGGCTCCGAAAGTTCGGTTGAGTCTTTCACTCATAAAAACACTGTCGAGAGCATCTCCGGCCAATGGCGAACCATCAATGCCTAAAACATCTTCGGGCTGAAAGGGCTTTTCTGACATTTTCATCACGGTGAAATCAGAGGTCCCCCCTCCGAAATCACCGATCAAAACATTTTTTTCTTGCTTCAAGTGGCGACGATACTCGAGGGCCGCCGCCAGTGGTTCTGCCACAAAAACAATCTGCTTGAAGCCAGCAAATTCAGCAGCTTTCTGCATGCGGCGGATAGCGAACCCTTCGGCCGCCTCATCCATCGAATAACGGGCCGGTCTCCCGATGACGGCTCGGTGAATACCAACTCCAAGAATTTTTTCCGAGCGCTTCTTTAGCTCCAATAAAAAAATTCCAATCAAAGTCTCAAGACTGAGCACCCGCTTATCAACGATCGAACCTAAATAATTTGGGTTTGGCAGATGCGCTTTGAAAGATCGAAACAGTCGACCTTCCATTTCATTGTCCACAAATTGGCGAATCGCATCCGATCCATAATAACAGGTGTCGCCGTCAGGAAAATAAAGCAAAGTCCGCATCAAGGTCGGATCTGGTGCCAAGGGATCCACCGGCAGGGACTCGACTCGCTCACCATGATGAATCGCGCCCACCAGCGAATTGCTGGTCCCAAAATCGATAGCAAGTGTCGTTTCTTTCATTGGCGTGACCGTCCTTGCTCAATCCTGAATGGCTTCTGCCACCGGAGCAACTCAAATTTCCAGATGAAGGAGATTTTCAACTGAAATACTTGGTGGACGAAAGCAAATTTCTTGTTAGACTCACGCTTGCTCAAAGCAATTTTGGAAGGACTCCATGAAATCAAAATCTTCAACTCCACCTGTCGCCCCTCAAAAGCCAACAATTTTAACTCATCACAATGAAGAGCGAGTCGATGCCTATCACTGGATCAAAAATATCAAAGATCCAGACACTTTGAAATATATCAAAGCTGAAAATAAATACACTGAAGCTCACTTGCTTCCCTTGGAAACCCTGAGAGAAAAAATTTTCAAGGAACTGAAGAAAACTGTCAATGAGAACGACATCTCTGCTCCTATTTTAAAAAAGGATTGGATCTATTTTTCCAAAGTTCAAAAAGGCCAACAGTACCGAGTCTATTTTCGCAAGCCGAAAGCTGGAGGAAAATCTCAGCTGCTTTTAGACTGCAATCTTCTTGCAAAAGGTAAAAAATATTTCTCCCTCGGTTGTTTTGAAATTAGTCCTGATCAAAACTGGCTAGCCTATGGATGCGATTTTTCTGGTAACGAAACTTACACTATTTTTTTTAAGAATCTCAAAACACAAAAGCTTCATCAAACGAAAGTACAGAAAGCCAGTGGAGATATTGTCTGGGCCAATGACAATCAAACACTTTATTATACGGAGCTTGATGAAAATCACCGCCCTCACCAGGTCTTGCGTTTTCAATTAGGAAGCAAAGCAAAGCCAGAAATCGTTTTTTCGGAATCTGATCAGCAATATTTTGTTTCTGTGGATAAAACTTCCGACGAACAGTGGGTTCTCATTTCAACGGCGGGCCAGATCACCTCCGAGATTTGGTTTGCTTCAGCAAATGAGGAAAAGCCTCGCTTTCGCTGTGTTCAAGTCCGGCAAGAAGCGCACGAGTACAGTGTGGATGCTCGAGCCGGTGTGTTTTATATTCACAGCAATTTGAAGGCCTTGAATTTTCGTCTGATGGTCACGCCCATCTCAAAACCAGAAATGAAAAACTGGGTCGAGTTTGTAGCCGAGGACAAGGACGCTTTGCTACAGGGAACTTTGCTCTTTCAAAATCATTTGGTTCTCAGTCGCTTTCGAAATGCCCTCCCCGAGGTTCTGATCTACAATTTTGAGAGCGAAAAATACACTCAGCTAAAATTTCAGGAGAAAGCTTTTTTGGTAAATTCCACTTTCTGCTCAGTCGATGCACCCAATTTTGTAACGGCGACTGCACGCTGAATCCTTGAGTCAAACTGTCGCCGATGGCCAACCAGCG
>JAYUCD010000300.1:0-3156 GCA_043740515.1 Bdellovibrio sp.
TTGGCCAAAGGCGAAGCCAGTTTCGCTGTTTGCTCTGCCTGCCACGGCGCGGACTAGAAAAAACCATGTACTGAACTACTTCGACTGTTGATAAAGTAAAGGTCAGTGCAAAAGTTAAAAAAGTCATACAGGTCGCGATAACTATCGCAAACATAAACTCTGCAGTGACAAATCCATTTTGGTTTTTAATCATTGATCCGGCCTGTAGGTTCGTACCCTAGGTTCGGTGTCAGGGTGGTGGCCTTTTCCGCAGCCGCTCCAGCTCCCACATTCGATCATTCCTGATAATTTCACCCAAGGATGACTAATTAAATTCTGTGCAAATTGCTTGTCTCTTAAAAAATGAGTCGTACCCACAGCAATTGAAAGCCCGATGGCTGCCAGCAAAATAAATTCAACCACTCCCTGACCACTTTGATTGTGCAAAAGTGAGTTCGGCATCATGCGCCTTCCTTCAACCAGACAAGGCTTGAAAGAAAGCCAAAAAACAATGCGACGGTATAAGGAATTTTGTGCACATTTTGAGAGGGAATTTTACTGCGATGAAAAAGCATCATCATGTTGGCAAGAAAAGATTTGATCTGGCCTTTCAAAATGACCTGCACAAGCCCTAAAATCGAACCCCAAATCAGTGAGGCAAAAATTGTAATCAGAATTTCTTCCCAGGTCAGCAGAGGCGAGACAGCAAGAAAAATTTTAACATCGCCGCCTGCGACAATTCGCAATAGATAAAGTGGAATGATAATCAAAGCCGCAGTCATCATCGATAAGGCCGCGGGAAAGACAGCTTGAGACCCTTGCGCAAAAGTCATAAAGACGATAGCGACCGCAAAACAGATGATGACAAGTTGGTTGTGAACCTTTTTTGAACGCAGATCATCGATGACCGCTAGAAGCAGAAGTAAAATCGTTAAGGCTATTTGCAAGAAACTAACTTTTCCCGCTAACAAATTACTCCCAATGTTGGGTTGCAACGCTGCTGCCATTGCTTTTTCCCCAACCCTGTCCAGTCATCATATGCTTTTCAATTCGAGCCCCTAATTTGGGACCCGCATTTTCAAAAGTTTTCAATGGAGCGCTGATCAGCGAGCCCAACACGACGAAAACAAACATCGCTAAAAGCAGAATGTATTCAACCGTCATGATTCACTCCTTTTACTGGCCGACCTGGTCCATTTGGCCGCTAATAGATTCCCATTTGGCTTTCATTTTTTCTTTCAGCGGACCACCAAACATCACCAACACACCGACGATAATTGCCATCAACAGAATGTACTCCGCAGTTCCTTGACCGCTTTCGTCGTTCCACAATGTCTTGGCGAAATTTTTTAGCTTGTTCATGATTTTCTTTCCCTTTCATCAAGTTGAGTCTTCGAATCTTTTCGGATCCGTCCAGTTTCCTTATCGGTCAATAATGAGAAAAGCCTGAGGGTTTCAGGAGATAAAAGCTCGACTGGACAAAGGTTGGGCAGACGTCAAATTTGTGAGTGGTCAGTGTCGAAGAAAAAATACACACCAAGGTCTAGGTGATTGTCTGTCGACCTTGGGAGTGTCTCAAATTGATACGGTGATTGGGTGTTTGAAACGAAAAGAGATTAACTAACGATGACGTTAACAACAAAGAAGACAACAGCAGAGCAAACAAACAGAACGACAAGTTGGCGAGGTAACATGAATTTAAAACTCCCTTTTAAAATTAACTAGCTAATCTAATAAGCTCGGTCGATTAGTTTTTCATGACATAAATGTCAGGATAATTTCGACCGTACTCTTCTGTGTCCATTCCGTATCCCACAACATAGCGGTCATCAATCGTGCGACCGATGTAATCGGGTCGCAGTGGAAGTTCACGTCGAGCTGGTTTATCCAATAAGGTTACAATTTTAAGTGAAGCAGGGGAAGAAGCAATCAAGCGATTGCGTAAAAAGCTCAGTGTTCGTCCAGTGTCGATGATCTCTTCGACGATCAAGACATGCTTTCCAGCAATGTTCACGCTGATGTCTTTGATGATTTTAATCGCGCCACCTTTTTCAACCGCTTGCAAATGCACAAAGTCCACTTGCTGCAAAAGTTGAATCTGCCGTCCCAAATCAGCCGTAAAATGCATAGATCCGCGCAGAGGGCAGATTAAAATAATTTCTTTTCCGTCATAATCAAACTCGATCTGCTTCGCTAAACTGCGAACCATCTCAGAGATTTCATCTTTGGTGATAAACGGGAGCATGTCCTCTTTAACTTGTTTCATCGGCGGCCTCTTATTGATTTCTTTTATAAACTCAGTGTTGTGATGCCTGCAGCATTGGCCATTCGAAGATATTGATTGGCTTCCGAGTGCTTCGGATCGCGCAGTAAAATATTTTCCCATTGCTCAGTAGCTTCAGCCAAGTTGTTCAGATTGTAATAAATCACGCCGAGCTTCAGTCGAGCTGGAATGAATTGCGGATATTCGCGAATCAAAGCCTTGAGCTCGCGAATGGCGCGGTCACTGTCCCCAAGCTTGACGTGGCATTCAGCAATTCGCATCGCGATTTCAGCTTTTCGTGTGGTGAGCTTCTGTGCACGAAACAGTTGCTCCAGAGATTCGCTAAAATATTTGTACTGAAAATAAATATCGGCCAGCTCTTCATGCTTTGAAGCAAGTTTCTCTTCCACGTAAGAATCCATTTTGCCAGATTTTCGGTCGAGAAGTTTCTGTGCTTCTTCGAAAACCTGTTTGCCTTCGTCGTACTTGCCAAGGTCGTTCAAAATGATCGAAAGGCCAACGCTTGCGTCAGTATAGGTCGGATCAATTTCCAAAGCCCGCTTGAAGGTGCGAATGGCTTTGTTGAACTGACCTTTGTCGTAAGAAATCGTGGCCAGCATTTGGTAGATTTCAGCGTTTCTCGAGTTTTGTAAAATCAATTGATTCAAGATGGGTTCGGCGACTTTGTAATTGCCAGTGATGAAATTTTCTTTGGCTTCGGCCAGCATATCATCCCATAACAACTCAGCCATTTAGTGCAGTTCCTTTTTAGTCGCTAAGAGCTCATCAGAATTTGGAAACTGTTGCTCTAAATTTGAAAGGTATTTTTTCGATTTGTCCAAATCACCGGCTTTGGCAGCAGAAATCGCGGCTCTTGACAGAGCCTTGGCATCGAATCCCAAGCCAGGACATTT
>JAYUCD010000301.1:0-16782 GCA_043740515.1 Bdellovibrio sp.
GATTCCATTTGGAAATTAAGAGGCTTTAGTTACCTAGCAAACACCTTTTATGTCAATCAGATCAATCGGCGAGTTCAGACCTTTTCAAAGGCCATTTTCAGATCTGCCATCAAATCTTCGAGATCTTCAATTCCAACACTCAGTCGAATCAGGGAATCATCGATCCCCAAGGCTTTCCGATTTTCAAGCGGGACGC
Source organism: Bdellovibrio sp. (assembly GCA_043740515.1). Taxonomy (GTDB): domain Bacteria; phylum Bdellovibrionota; class Bdellovibrionia; order Bdellovibrionales; family Bdellovibrionaceae; genus 21-14-0-10-47-8. The sequence continues at coordinate 197 of JAYUCD010000301.1, forward strand.
TAGCGTGCGTCATGATGGCGGGGTGTTCAATCAATGACTCCACTCCGCCCAAGCTTTCAGCAAGTGCAAAGACTGAAACATTCTCAAGAAATGTTCGCGCCGATTCCATCCCACCTTTGATGTAGAAAGTAATCATTCCGCCCATTCCAAGCATTTGTTCTTTTGCTAATGCGTGCTGAGGATGTGAAGCAAGACCGGGATAAATCACTTTTGCAACTTTCGGATGTGATTCCAAAAATTTTGCAATCGCCATGGCATTGGCTTCATGAGCTTTCATTCGTATTGGTAAAGTTTTTAGGCTTCGCAAGCTCAGAAAGGCGTCGAAGGGAGCTTGAATTCCTCCCATCGAATTGGTCAGAAATTGCAATTTTTCTGCAAGGTCAGCGCGATTGGTAACGACGGCTCCACCAACCACATCGGAATGTCCACCGATGTATTTAGTCACCGAGTGCACCACAAAATCTGCTCCGAGAGCTAGTGGCCTCTGAAAGAAGGGGCTCATGAAAGTATTATCGACAGCCACCAAAATTCCATGTTTTTTGGCCTCCGCTGCAATTTTTCGAATATCAACAAGCTTGAGAGTTGGGTTGGTCGGAGTTTCGAGCCAAACCATTTTCGTGTTGGGTTGAATCGCTTTGGCAAAATTTTCTGGCTTCGTGAGATCGACAAAAGAAAACTGCATTCCATTGTGCCGAAGAATTTTGTCGAACAAGCGAAAGGTTCCGCCGTACATATCGTCACCAGCGATGATGTGATCTCCAGACTTCATAAAATGCATCACTGTCGTAGTCGCGGCACAGCCAGAAGCAAATGCAAAACCGTGAGTTCCGCCTTCAAGGCTCGCCAAGCAATCTTCAAAAGCTCGGCGAGTTGGATTGTGAGTCCGGCTGTACTCCCAACCCTTGTGAACTCCCGGGGACTCTTGCACATAAGTCGAAGTCATATAAACCGGAGTCATGATCGCGCCGGTGGTTGGGTCGGGTCTTTGTCCTGCATGAATGGCTCGTGTTGAAAATCCAAAGTCTTTGTTTTGTGGTTTCATAAAAAATTATTCTCTTTCATCCATTGTTCATTAAATGCTTTGCTCAAATAAGCCCGGCCATTGTCGGGAAATAGAATGACTATATTTGAAGGTTTTTCTAACTTTTTTGAGTACTCAATCGCTGCCACGAGCGCCAGTGCCGCCGAAGGACCAACACACATTCCCTCTTGAGCGATGATTTTTCGAGTCATCTGGAAGGAGTCTTTGTCATTCACTTTCACAACCGCATCCATCACATCAAAATGCACATTGTCTGGAAGCATGTCTTCGCCCACTCCCTCGACTTTGTAAGCGGCAGGCGGATCAATCACTTTTTTATGATAATACAAGTCGTAAAGAATGCTTCCCACCGGATCCGCGAGCACGATTTTAACTTTCGGATTTTTTTCCTTCAAGAATTTTCCGACTCCAGAAATCGTCCCACCCGTTCCCGCTCCCGCGACAAAAACATCAAGCTGAGAGCCAAGCTGCTCCCACAGCTCCGGTCCGGTGGTTTTGTAATGGCGATTGAAGTTGTCGGGATTGTGATATTGATTTGTACAAAATGCATCCGGAATGTCTTTAGCCATTTGAGCTGTGACCGAATAGTGACTTCGAGGATCGGTCGGCTCCAATCCCGACGGAGTGATGATGACTTGAGCTCCGTAAGCTCTAAGAATGGCCCGCTTCTCTTCAGAAATTTTATCCGGCATGACAAAAATGCATTTGTAGCCTTTGATGGCTGCAACCATCGCTAGGCCAAGTCCCGTATTTCCGGAGGTCGCCTCCACGATTGTGCCTCCAGGTTTCAAATCACCACGCTTTTCGGCGGCCTCAACAATTTCGATCGCAATTCGATCTTTGACACTTCCGCCTGGATTCGCAGTTTCGAGTTTGGCCCAGAAAGTATGAGGCGAGTTGCCAATGACCTTATTAATTTTAACCAATGGCGTGTTTCCCACGGCATCGAGTAGGCTGTTAAATACATTTTTCATAAATCAGAGACTTTCTCTTTAAATTTATCAGTAAATTTTTCATCGAATTTTTCGGAGCTTCGAGAGATTCGCTTCTCTGCAGGCGACATCTTAGACATCAAAACCAGCACCGTACTCATTTGTTGGATGGCGTCTGAAGTGTATTCGAGACCGCTATCAAGCATCAACTTACGAACCCGGGGTTGGTTTGGTTTGTCTTTTGTGAGTTCCTCAATCAAGAGCTGAAGTGTCTCGAAAGATTCCAATTTTGCCATGATGCCTCCAGATATCCAGCCAATTTATCGAGAGGCTTGCGAGCTATCAACTGGATTCGCGTGCCAATTAGGTCTGTGCCATAAAAGAAGTGAGAAAGGGGCCAATTAACAAGGCTAAGAAGGCAGGAAATTGAAAGAAAAGAAGCGGAATCAAGGATTTGATCGGTAAAGTGGCCACGAATTCTTCAATTTCAAGTTTGGTTAGTTCGAAAATTTCATCCTCCAACAAACAGACTTGTTGGTAGATCGGCTCACCTTTCAGTCCCAACTCGATCAATTCAAGACATTGTCTCCGAGTAGGTGTCATTTTCATGACGATTTCAGATGTCGATCTTCCCATTTCAAGAAATTTGATCCAAAGAGCGATTTGTTGCGCCCAATTGTTCTCATTTTGATTTTCCACGAAGTGCTGAATTGTTTTTTTTAATGATTGACCCTTTTCAAGGCCAAACCTCACATCCATCAAGAACTCGAGCGGTGGCGCTATGTTTTCCATTGGTAGCTTCTTCCCATTCTTTGTACCCAAATCAACCCGGTCGCGAATAGCGCACCAGAGACAGCAACAAGCTGGAGATGTTGCCTCAGTCCAAAATCATGTTGAACATAAGCTAAAATGAGAAAATACATGCCAGATATTATCCATGATTGAAATCGTACTTGCAGCAGTGCCTGTCTCGACTTCTGTCTAAACGTTTTTTCCATCATCAGCCTTCTGCGCAGAGCGCGAAGCCGATCCACCGGTTTGTGACCAGATTGATCCACCACATGCAGTTCACGAAAGTAGAATTGGATCTTTGAGTCCGAACTGATCGCATTCATCTCCTTTTGATATTGAAGCGCACTTAAAAATTCCTGCAGAATGAAGCGGACGGAGGGAGGATTGCGCTCGATGAACATGGCAAGTGAGGCGCGAAATCCTCGGCCAGTTTTCATAGACAAAATCAAGTGATCGAGCAGTGGGATAAATTGATTTTTCAATTGTGATTCTCGATGCTTCTGGATGATGTGAGGTACCCACCATGGTGACAAAAAAATCGCCGCTGAAACCCCGATAAGGAGAAAAATAATCTCCTTAAATAAAAAATTAAGCACCACAACCGTCAAAAAACTGATCAATCGAAGTTTGATCATCTGCTTTTGCGTGAACAATTGTTGCTCTTCGCAAATTCCAAGAGTTCGGTGGACAACGAACAGTCCGAATATCGAAAGTAAGGACCAAATCAACATGAGAAACCTCCGCAAACTTCCCTCATCGCAAAAAAAGTGCTCAAGCAAAAAATTTTTATTGACGATAGAAGTCACATTAGGAACACTTGATGTAAGAAGTATTTCTTTTGATCTCTTAACAGGAGATGAAAGAAAAAGTTAAAGGAAGAGAACAACAACGAGTCATCCCGCAAGGGTGTCCACACAGAGGAGCAAACATGGCTAAGAAAAAAGCTGCAAAAAAAGCGACTAAAAAAGCTGCTAAGAAAGCTACAAAGAAAAAAGCTTCTAAAAAGAAGTAGTTTTTTCAAATCCTGATTTTTTAGGATTTAAAGACCCTCGGCGATTCGCCGGGGGTTTTTTGTTTTAAACCACCTGCAAAAAGTGTTACCAAAACTCATCGCTTAAAAATAGTAGATGGCGCCAATTCCGCCGTTGGGCGCGGAAGACAGGTCGGACACTGAAGTTAAAAGGGTGACTTCGGCAAACACGGCTGTGCCGACATAGTCGCCAAAAAGTTGGTTGTACTGAATTCCTAAAGTAGGCGTCAGGAGGTCAACTGCGAAGTGTCCTGATCGTTTTTGATTTTCGGATAAAAACTTTCCACTCAGTAAAGATGGTGTGCTTTTATCTAAAGAATTTCCATTTCCTGATGCGCTATACCATCTGGCATATCCGAGGCCTGCGTATGGTGAAAAATTGTCGCCACCAAAAACATGTTTCCATTGAAAATTGAATGCACTGAATCCCGGACCACCACCAAAAGCTGTGATCACAGAGTTTTCAGGTGCGAAATTTAGCTCAATCAAGGCACCCAAAAGTCCAGTATTGCCGGCTGTCATCGCGCCAATTCCGACTCGGCGTTTCGCCCGCATGTCCAAGGATGATTCAAATTGCTGATCGACGTATTTTTCTCGCAGTGAGCTTCGTTGTGAGAGCGGCTGAATTCTTGTTTCGCTTGTTCTTTCGCCTTGTCTATCACTTTGTCTTCGAGTTGGTCCCCGCTGGTTTTCGGATTGAAGTGTAGGTGTTGGTTGCACAACTCTACCTTGTTCTTCAATCAAAACAGCAGGACCTGCGAAAGCAGAGAGCGCAAAGCCGCTAATGAGAAAAATTAAACTCAGTTTCATGGGCACACCTCTGTTGCAATTTTTGCTTTGAATCGGATGTGTTGGCAAGGGATCCATCGGGGAATTTGATTTCAGATTGGCCATTCAACGCCTTGCTCTAGGGTCTGAAAATCGTCCGGGAAACCTTGTCTATCACGGTATTTTACGTTTGAATGGGCCCTCTTTTACAAATGAAAATCCAAGGAGAAATTATGGCTCACAAAAGAAAAAAAATCACCGTGATCGGTGCGGGTTTCGTTGGCTCAACTTGCGCTCACTGGGCAGCGGCGAAGGAGCTCGGCGATGTGGTCTTGCTCGATATCAATGAGGGTGCAGCTAAAGGTAAGGCTTTGGATCTTTTCGAAGCTTCTCCCGTCGAACAATTTGATTCCAAAGTCACTGGCACTGCGAACTACGCAGATATTGCCGATTCAGATGTCGTGATTGTGACGGCAGGAATTCCGCGAAAGCCTGGAATGAGCCGCGATGACCTTTTGGCGACCAATGCAAAAATCGTCAAAGCTTGTTGTGAAGGAATTAAGAAATATGCTCCACAGTCTGTAGTGATCATCGTTTCAAATCCTTTAGATGCGATGGCTTATGTAGCAAAGCAAACTCTCGGATTTCCTCGCGAACGAGTGATTGGAATGGCCGGAGTCCTCGATGGCGCACGCTTTCGAAGTTTCATTGCGGAGGCTTGTGATGTGTCGGTGAAAGATGTTCAAGCCTTCACTTTGGGCGGACACGGCGACACAATGGTTCCGATGCCAAGACATTGTTCTGTTGGCGGAGTTCCTTTGCTCGAAATTTTGCCAGAAGAAAAGGTCAAAGCCTTGGTTGATCGCGCCGTCAACGGTGGCGCTGAGATCGTCAAACTTTTGCAAACTGGATCGGCTTACTACGCACCTTCTGCTTCTGCTGTGCAAATGGCTGAGGCGATTCTCAAAGATCAAAAGCGCATTCTTCCTTGTGCGGTTGAGTTGAATGGCGAGTACGGAATGAAGGGGCTTTTCATCGGAGTTTTGTGCAAACTTGGCGGAAATGGCATGGAATCCGTGATCGAACTGAAATTAAATGAGACTGAAAAAGCTGGCCTCGAGAAATCAGGCAAAGCCGTTCGCGAATTGGTCGAAGCCCTTGGAAAGTTGAGCTACTAAGATGAATATTCACGAGTATCAGGCCAAAGAGGTCTTGCGAAAATATGGCGTGGCCACTTTAAAAGGTAAAATTGCCATTACTGGCGAAGAAGCCGTTCAGGCCGCCAAAGAAATTGGTGGAGGCGTTTGGGTTGTGAAAGCACAAATTCATGCTGGCGGCCGCGGGAAAGGTGGCGGAGTCAAAATCGCCAAATCTTTGGACGAAGTTCGACATTTAACTGAACAAATCATCGGAATGACTTTGGTGACTCATCAAACAGGTCCTGAAGGCAAAAAAGTTCAGAAGGTTTTCATCGAGCAAGGCTGCAACATCGTCAAAGAATATTATGTCGCCGCTTTGATTGATCGACAGACCGGTCGAGTTGCCGTGATGGCTTCTTCTGAGGGTGGAATGGATATCGAAGAAGTTGCCGCTCACAATCCGAAAGCGATTGTGAAAGTGGTCGTTGATCCGGTCACTGGACTGATGCCTTACCAAGCTCGTGAGCTTGCCTTCGCAATCGGAATTCCAGCCGCGAATATGAATAAGGCGGTCAAGTTCTTCATCGGACTTTATAATTCAGTGATCGATTGCGACTGTTCAATTGCAGAGATCAATCCACTCGTGCTGACGAAAGAGGGCGAAATTCTAGCTCTCGATGCAAAAATGAATTTTGATTCCAACGCACTCTATAGACACACCAATATTGTTGAATACCGTGATCTGAATGAAGAGGAACCGACAGAAATCGAAGCTTCTAAATTTGATCTGGCCTTCATCAAATTGGATGGCAGCATTGGTTGCTTGGTCAACGGTGCGGGTTTAGCAATGGCAACTTTGGATATTATCAAACTTCACGGCGAGTCCCCTGCCAACTTTCTCGATGTGGGCGGCGGCGCAAACAAAGAAAAAGTTACGGCGGCTTTCAAAATTATTCTCAAAGATCCCAACGTCAAAGGCATCTTGGTGAATATTTTCGGCGGCATCATGAAATGCGATATCATCGCCGATGGTGTGATCTCAGCTTCAAAAGAAGTCGGCCTCAAAGTTCCACTGGTTGTCAGGCTTGAGGGCACAAATGTCGAATTAGGTAAGAAAATGCTCAAAGAAAGTGGTTTGAATATCACTCCAGCTGATGATTTGACCGATGCGGCTCAAAAAATCGTGAAAGCGATCCGAGGATAATATGGCAATTTTAATTGATAAAAATACTCGCGTGATTTGTCAGGGTTTGACTGGCGCTCAAGGAAGTTTTCATTCGGAGCAGTGCTTGGCCTACGGAACGAAAATGGTTGGCGGAGTGACTCCTGGAAAAGGCGGAACGACTCACATTGGTTTGCCGGTGTTCAACACGGTTAAGGAAGCCAAAGAGAAAACAGGCTGCAATGTTTCCATGATCTTTGTTCCACCGCCTTTCGCTGCGGATTCGATTTTAGAAGCCGTCGACGCGGATCTCGATCTTGTGATTTGCATCACTGAGGGGATTCCAGTTCTGGATATGGTCAAGGTGAGGCGATTCATGGAAGGCAAGCGGACTCGATTGATTGGTCCCAATTGCCCGGGAGTGATCACACCTGGACAATGTAAAATTGGAATCATGCCTGGTCAGATTCACAAAGCTGGACGCATTGGAGTTCTTTCGCGCTCGGGAACTTTGACTTACGAAGCTGTTCATCAGTTGACTCAAGTTGGATTGGGGCAAAGCACTTGTGTAGGAATTGGTGGAGATCCTGTCAATGGAACTAACTTTATCGATGTTTTGAAGCTCTTCAACGCTGATCCAGACACGGATGCCGTGATTATGATTGGTGAAATCGGTGGGACGGCTGAAGAAGAAGCCGCTGAATACATCAAAAAAGAATTCAAGAAACCTGTGACTGTGTTTATCGCGGGTGCCTCTGCGCCTCCAGGTAAGCGAATGGGACATGCGGGAGCTATCATCAGTGGCGGAAAAGGCACTGCAGAAGCTAAATTTGCAGCACTTCAAGCTGCGGGTTGCAAAATTTCCCGTTCTCCGGCAGATATGGGCAAAACATTAAAGTCACAACTGAAGTAGGAGTCTGTATGACAATGGAAAAAACTTTCTCAATCATCAAACCAAATGCGGTCAAAAAAAATGCGATCGGCGATGTCGTGGCGCACTTTGAAAAGGCCGGATTGAAGATTTCAGCAATGAAAATGGGAATTATGTCCAAAGATAAGTGTGAGCTTTTCTACGCTGAACACAGCACTCGTCCTTTTTTCGGCGAGCTTGTCTCTTTTATGACTTCAGGACCCGTTGTTTTCATGTGTCTGGCTGGTGAAAACGCGATTTTGAAAAATCGTGAAATCATGGGCGCAACAGATCCGAAGAAAGCCGCTCCTGGCACTATCCGTGCGAAACACGGAGACAATATGGGTGAAAATGCGGTTCATGGATCAGACAGTGCCGAGTCCGCTAAGCGCGAATTGGCTATCTTTTTTGATCGCCATGAGATGTGCAATCTGTAATCGATGAAACTAAAGAATAAAAGATTCGAAAAGCCGAAGTCCGCTGCTTCGGCTTTTTCTTTTTCAGCAGAAATTCTTGAAGTCGAAATTGAAAAACTCAGTTTTGGAGGCGACGGCATTGCCCGTAAAGATGGACTTGTCTATTTCATTCCACTCTCAGCTCCCGGTGATTTGCTAAAAGTACAAACCACAGAGAAAAAAAAGAATTTTACGCGCGCTGAAATTAAAGAGATTTTACAAGCTGGCCCCAGCCGAATCGAAGCACCCTGTGTTTACTACGGCCGCTGTGGAGGCTGCAATTGGCAGCACTTGAAATACGAGGAACAGCTTCGGCAGAAACAAATGATCGTGGAAGAGCAACTGGCCTCTCATCTTTCCGAAAAAGGCGCCGTCTTCCCAATTATCCCAAGTCCGAATCCCTTTCGCTATCGCAACCGAATTCAACTGAAATACGATGGGCAAAACCTCGGTTTTTTCGCTCGTCAAAGCCATGATATTGTCGACATCAAAGACTGTTTGATCACTGAAGAAAGTGTCGCTGGGGAAATTCCTGCTCTGAAAAACTCACTCAAAAACAAAGAAGCTTTGCCTAAGATTGAAGTTTTTTCGACCCTTCAAGGACTTGTGAAAAAGTCTTTTGAAGAGTCCGCTTTTGAGGGCGGAGCATTTTCTCAAGTGAACTCGGCACAAAATGAAACTCTCATTAGGACTGTTTTGCAATGGATGGAGCCGCAGGAGCCGCGACAAATCCTGGACCTTTACGCAGGATCAGGAAACTTTAGCTTTCCGCTTCTGCAAAAGTTTCCGAAAGCAAACTTGACCGCGGTGGAGCTCAGCGAGAGGTCCGTTCAAGCGGCAAATTTATCGATTCGAGAGCAAAATTTAAGTCCTGCCAAAGCTCGTTTTTATTTGAGTGATGTCGAGTTGTTTTTGAAAAGACAATCCCTCGATCCTGAAACTGTCGTTTTGTTAGATCCGCCCCGAGCTGGGTGCTCTGAAAACACAATTCGTTATCTGACAGCTCAGCCTCTGAAAAGAATTTTCTATATCAGCTGCAATCCTGCAGCTCTCGCAAGAGACTTGGGACGATTGAAATCTCTGGGCTCTTGGAAAGCTGTGCGGGTCCAGCCTTTCGATATGTTCCCTCAGACCGATCATGTCGAAACGCTGGTGGAGCTTGCTGTTGACTCTGTGTAAGTCGTTGATATCCTAGGGGCAATGCTCCGAAATTCGCTTCTGCTCTTCATTTGTCTTATTAGCCTTTCTTGTTCCACTTTTCGCAAAGAAGATCGAGAAACGGCCTTGTTACATTTAGGCAGTGGAACTGCTTTGCTGAGCGACGGAAATTTTCCTCAGGCTTTGAGTGAATTGATGACAGCAGAAATTTTGGATCCTGAAAATCCAACCATTCAAAATAATTTAGGACTGACTTATTTTTTTCGTGAGCGAACGGATTTAGCAGAAACGCATGTTCGCAAGGCTTTGAAACTCAATCCAAATTATACGGATGCACGCAATAACCTGTCGCGGATTTTGATCGAGCGCGGGAAATACAACGAAGCAATTTTAGAAGCGCGAGCTGCGATCAATGATCTGACTTATACCAATCCTGAGAAACCTTTGATCAATCTTGGTGTGGCTCAGTTTAAGCTGGCGCAATTTGAAATCTCAAAGAAGACCTTTCAAAAGGCCATCGAAATTCAACGAGATAATTGCTTAGCTCAAAGTTATTATGGCCGTTCGCTTTTTGAATTGCGAGATTTCCGTCGGGCTGCTGAAGCCTTGGACCGAGCCGTCGGATTTTGCCAGAGAAGTCAGTTTGATGAGCCTCACTATTACAGCGCCCTAAGCTACTTTGAGTTGGGCTTGAACGAAAAAGCTGAGGCGCGTTTTGAAGAGCTTTTGAAGCTTTATCCACAAGGAAAATATGTGGATAAGACAAAAACTATGTTAGACACGATCAAAAGGTAATTATGTCCAAGTTAGGCAAGTTATTTAAATCTGAAAGAGAAAAACGCGATCTCTCCTTTCATGAAATTGGGATGAGTCTGAAGATCAATCCTAAAATTTTGAAGGCAATTGAGGACGGTGATCTTCCCAACCTTCCGGCGAAAACTTTCCTTCGTGGATTCGTTAAATCTTACGCTCAGTATTTTCGCCTTAATGTCGAAGGGGTGATGCAGCAGTTTCAAGATGAGTATGGAACCACTCGCCCCGAAGCGCCGATTCCTATTGTTTCTAATTCGCCATCGAATTCGGCATCGACTCCTTCGATAAAAACGACCAAGAGTTTGAAAAAAGCGGCGGATTCTGCCCTGCCCGCCAGCACGACAAATAAATTGTTTCCAATTGTCGGTGCTATTGTCTTGCTCATCTTGATCGCCTTCGTTGCCAAGATGATGGATAAATATCAGCGTGAATCTCAAGTCAGCAAAATCGCTGTCACTGGTTCTGAGGTCTCCCCGACAACTTCGACAACTTTATTGCCTGAACCGAGCACTTCTACCACGAACGAGCAATTGCAAAGCCCGATCAACGGAAATACTGAATCTCAAACTTCAACTTCGACAACTCTCTCAACTGCAGTGTCTTCTGTGGTGACAGGTTTGCCGACTTCTACGACAACCACAACAGCGGCGCTCAAAGCCGTTGCTCCCACTCCAAGCACGACAACCACGCTCAAAGTGATTGCTCCCGTTTCAACCACGACGACGACCTCAACAACGACAACCCTTCGAGCAGTGGCTCCGACAACGACGACCTCAACAACGACCACGACTCTTACTGTGGGTGCGACGAAAGCTCAGACAACGGAAATTATTATTGAGGCTTTGAACAAAGTGAGTGTTCGCTTTTCTCTGAATGGAGGGAAGTGGGAAACTCTCGAACTGAATCCCGATCAGGTTCATACCTTGAGAAGCAAAACCAAGATCCAAGTTGAGGTCAGCGATGGCGGCGCCGTGAACGTCATTGTTAACGGCCGAGACCGTGGAGTTGCGGGTATTATTGGCAAGCCGATCAAACTGACGTATCCATAGAAGTCTACTGGTTCGACTTAGCTTTAAAGGAATCCATTGAAAAATTTCAAACTGATATTTTACATCAGTTTAATCGTGAAATTAATTTTAGCTGCTGTTATTCCGATGACTTCCGACGAAGCCTATTACTGGGTTTGGTCTCACCGGATGCAACTCAGTTTTTTTGACCATCCTCCTGCGGTCGCTTGGCTTTTTTGGCTCGGGCATCTGTTTGAAAATTTGGGAAGTGCAGCGCGCTGGCCAGGCGTGATTCTTGGCCAACTCACATTGCTTGTTTGGTATTTTATATGGAAAGAAATCGCCGTCGATGAGCAAGCTCAAAGTCGCTGGATTTGGTGGCTTGTTATAGTCTTGCTCTCTCCCCTGTTGGGCTTTGGTTCACTGATTGTGACTCCCGACTTACCCGTACTTTTTTTCTGGGCCATCTCGATATTATTTTTTATCCGCTTGCTCAGAACACAGAGTAGTTTTGATTACTCTTTACTGGGAGTATCGCTCGGCCTTGGATTCTGCTCGAAATACCATATTGTGCTGTTTGTCCCGATCATCATTGCCTATCTTTTAATTGAAAAAAAAATGGCTCTGATTGTCTGGAAAAAAGTATTGCTAACCACTTTTTTCGGGTTGCTGTTTTGCTTGCCAGTTTTAATTTGGAATTATCAGAATGATTTTGCGTCCTTCCGATTCCAAATTCAGCACGGATTGGTCAGGAATGATTATCATTTTTATTGGACCTGGAGTTATGTACTGTCGCAAATTCTGATTTTGTTTCCCACAATCGTCTGGCTCTGTTTGAAAGCGCGGCTGCAAGGGCTTTCTCGCGTGATGATTTATTTAGCGTGGGGACCTCTTATCTTTTTCTTTTTAAGTTCTCTGAAGGCACTCGTTGAGGCCAACTGGCCGATTGTTGCTTATCCGGCCTTCTTTGCAGTGGCGGTTCTCGCCGCTCCTCAATTTAAACTTCTAAAAGTCGCCATTTCTTTTTGGGTCGTGATTTTGGTGCTAGCCCTATCAAACCTCCTTATTCCTTGGCTTCCTGCTGCCCCGGAAAAATTTAAAGAGCTCACTCAATTTTCGCCCTTGCTGAAAATTCGCGAGCGGTATCAACCACTGTATGCTAGCACCTATCAAATGGCTTCTTGGGTATGGTTCGAAACAAAGCAGCCCTTTTTCAAAGTGCAGGGAATCAGTCGCCGTGACATTTTTGATACTTATGATGAGGGCCGCCCCACAGAGTTTCCTTTTTATTTGGCCGTCAAACGAGACACTGAGATTTCCGATTGGCTTTCGAAAGATTTGTCAATTCATGTGACTGAGGCTGAAGTTCTAGATAACGATCTTGTCATTTTGAAGGTGGAGAAATGATCCGATCATTAATTACTTTAACCTTACTTTTGATAAGTTATTTTATTTACGGCTTTTATTTGTCGCAAAATAATTTGGTAGTTGTGCCGGCAAACTTGAAACGAGAAGTTGGCAATTATTTTTATGATTATCGCGGGATTACCAATGTTCGAACCGAGTTAAGCAACGGGTCTTCTTCACCGATCGAGGTGATCTCTGAAGCAAAAGCGGCAGCGCTCGATTATTTATTTATCACGGACGTCAATCAGTTCGAACACTCAGAGTCTTTAAACGGCTACAATGGCAATCTTTTTCTGTCCGTCGCTGGCGAGTATAGTTTCCTTGATTCTCGACTTCTCTTTTATGATTTGAAGCCCAACCGACCGCCGCCTTCTGATTCTGCCGAAGCTCATCTTTTCTTCACAGATATTCTCTCTCAGAAATTCAATGCCATCAAAGACAGTCCAAAGGACACGCTGGTCGTTCTTGCCCATCCTTTCAATCCAGGTCCAACTTGGACAGGTTCTTTTCCTCCTGGTTTAGACGGATTGGAAATATTGAACCCCAAGTCAGTTGCCGAGAAGGCCTGGGCTCGATCTAAACTAAATGTTATTTGGAGTTTTATCATTTATCCGTTTAATCCTCGCTACGCTTTTCTTCGCTTGTTCCGTGAGCCTGCCGAGGAGTTGTCGCTCTGGGATCAGCTTTCCAAGGAAAGGCCCATCCTGGCTTTCGGGGGAGCCGACGCCTCAGCGCGAGCTGTTCCCTGGGCGAATGCCTTATTGAAGTTTCCCTCTTATCAAACCTCTTTTGAAATCATTAACAACCATGTCCTTCTCAGCTCCGAACTGACCGGAAGCTATGCGCAGGATAAACTGAAAATAATGAACGCTCTCCGCAAGGGGCATTTTTATATCAGTCTAGATTTGCTCGGAGATCCCAAAGGTTTTGTCAGTTACATTGAAGAAAAAGACAAAGATAAAGATCAGGCTAAGCAGGGTGATCGACAAATCCTTATGGGTGAGAAAATTAAGTTCACAAAGAATTTAAAACTTGTGACTAAACTTCCGGTGGCACCAAAAGATTTTTTTGAAGTGGTTGTGTTTAAAAATGGCGAAAGAGAATTTATCTCTAACTCGGCGGAATCTGTTTATCCTCTGACGGGTCCGGGCATTTACAGAGTTGCTGTGCGAGTCAGTCCCACACTCCCTTTGCCCGAAGGAAAAAAGTGGTTCACTTGGATTTACACAAATAATTTTTACGTCAACGAGCGCTGAGGCTTGCGAAGAATCAGTCCATCCTTCACCAGGTTCTGACAACTCAATCTCTCATCGGCTGCAAACTTTCGATCGCTGGCGATTTCCAGCTCCAAATTCCCACGCTCGGCGAATTTGTCCAGACCTTGCTCAACCACGACACGGCAGGTTCCGCAGCTCCCCATGCCGTCGCAGCTATGGTCAATATCAACCTTTGAGTCGATCAGAGCTTGCAGAATTGTTTGTGTTTGACTCGCGCTGACATCGATGTTTTCAGGGAGAATCCTGAATTGAACCAAGTTTTTCGCCGCCAATTTTTTACTTTTTTGAATCAAACTTGAAACTCTCCAGCTCCTTATGTATCAAAGAAGCTATGATATTCATAGCTTTTGACCTTGAGACCACTGGTATCGTTCCTGGAGTTGATCAAATTGTTGAAATTGGAGCAGTCCGTTTCATCGATGGCAAAGTGGATTCTGTTTTTGCCACTTTGATCGATCCCCTCCGACCGATTCCGCCCCGGGCATCGGCCGTGAATGGGATCAGCGACAGCATGGTCAAGGGTCAGCCAACAATTGATCAGGTTCTCGAAGCACTGACCGAGTTTTGTGGCCAAGATCCGATGGTGGCTCACAACGCTCCCTTCGATTCTCAATTTTTGATTGCTGATTTTAAAAAGCATGAGCTTCCTACTCCCGCCGGATTGATTTTGGATACCTTGCCGATCGCTCGTAAAGTTTTACCTGGTTTAGCCAACTACAAGTTGGGCACATTGGTGCAACATTTAAAAATTCCTACAACTGGATTTCACCGCGCCGAAGAGGATGCAACTTATTGTGGAAAACTCTACATGGAGTTGATCAAGCGGATTTCAGTCAATGGACAACCTCCGGTTGTGGAAAACCTTGTGGCCTTAACCGGTAAGCCTGCTTGTTTTTTTCCAGTCATCGAAAAAAAGCCGAAGCAGATGGATCTCTTCGGAAGTCTTCTTTAATCTTAACTTAAATTTCGTTCATCTTCTTTGCGATCGGATAGCGACGCCCTCTTCCGAAGGCGTGTTCCGAAACTTTCAATATAGGCGGAGCTTGCCAACGCTTAAACTCAGATTTCATGAGGGCTTGAGAAAGCCATCGGTCAGTTTCGCTTGAGTTCGATTTACAATCTCTCACGAGGCGGTTCACGCTCTGATCTAAATCTGGGTAAGGAGGAAGACTGTCTTGGTCTTTCTGATTAGGTTTCAGCTCGGCACTTGGCGCTCGAGTTAAAATCAGCTTCGGAATGATTTCTGAGTCGAAATTATACAGGTCACAAATTTCGTAAACCTGCCCCTTGGTCAGATCTGCGATCGGCGCCAAAGCCCCACACATATCCCCATATAAAGTCGAATATCCAGATGCCATTTCCGTTTTGTTAGAAGTCGCCAGCAAAAGAGAATCGGCGCGATTTGAAAAAGCCATCAAAATCATCCCGCGGATTCTCGCTTGTAGATTTTCATGGACGGTTGAAAATTGATTAATTTGAAAAGCCTGATCGATCAGGCTTTTGCTTTGCTCAAAAAGCTTTTGAATTGGGATGGATTGAAAACGAATCTGAAGATTTTTCGCTAATTTTTCGGCCAGCCTCAAGCTTTCATCCAAATTAAAATCTGTCGGCAGTCCGAAGGCTTCCACATTCTTCGTTCCAATGGCATCCACGGCCAAGCAGGCAACCAATGCCGAGTCCACTCCACCACTCAATCCCAGGTGAATTCGATTGATGCCTACCTTTTGGCAAAAATCGCGAATCCCAAGTACCAAAGCTTGTCTCATCACCGCCGCCGGTTTCTCAGCCAATCGATGAATCTTCCCTTTGCAATCAGGCAGCTCAAGAATACCGAAGTCCTCTTCAAAGGCTTTGCACTGAAGAATGAGCTTTCCTTTGCTATCCAATGCGAAACTTGCACCGTCAAAAATAATTTCATCTTGGGCGCCAACTAAATTTGCATAAATCATTGGCGCCTTCAGCGCTTTCGCCGTCTGTTGCACAAGCCTTTTACGCATTTTGATTTTATTAAAATAAAAGGGGGATGCGCTGAGATTTAGAATCAGATCAATTTTCTGCTTCTTGATTTCGGTTAGCGGATTTCTTTGATACTGACTTGAGCCCTTTTCGTTTGGCCAAGCCCAAATGTCTTCACAGATCGTGACAAAAATTTTCTTTCCTTTGAGGTTGAAAAAATTATTTGCCATTGAGCCGCTACCAATAAATCGAGCCTCATCAAAAACATCTCCAGTCGGAAGTAACTCTTTGTGAAAAAATTTGGAGGCCTTTCCTTTTTGAATCAGCGCGGCTGAGTTGAAGTAGGGTCTGCCTTTTTTCTGAGGATTTTTCGTGATAACCCCGACCAGTGCCGCAACGCCTTCGGGAATTGCCTTTTCAATTTTTTTCAGTTCTTTCAATTGCAGATCAACCAGTTGGCTTCTTTCAAGAAGATCAAATGGATGATAGCCAAAAATCGTGCTTTCTGGAAAGACAACCAAATCACATTTTTGTGATTTAGCTTTTTGCAGAGTCTCGAGGATTTTGTTTCGGTTCCCTGCAAAATCACCAAGGACAGTGTTGATTTGTGCGACGGCGACTAAAAACTTTTGATCAGTACCCATTTTTCTCCGGCTGAAGTGCGGTTCTTCCCGAAAAACCGTCATTGTATCCATGCCAAAATGAAATTTCCGTTTCGGGGAATTTCCAGCAATAATA
>JAYUCD010000302.1:0-14453 GCA_043740515.1 Bdellovibrio sp.
TCGCCGCAACGGGAAAATGTGATGCTGAAATTTATGGACTCTATGGAGAGTGAATTCGGCATCCCTCCACATCAGATTGTGGAGGCGATGACTCATATCCCGGAAAGCGAACAACTCAGTTCTCCTGAGGATTCTGCCTCGCAAGTGATCGGTCAACTTGATTTGCCACCAGAACAAGAGCAAAGAGCTCTCGCCCTTTATATGGGGATGCTAGCTGCATTGAGGCAGCCGGCCGAGAACACTCCGAAGCCTTTTGTTGTGGTTAATGCGAACTCGGGGTCAGCAATGGCCACGCCGTCCGCATTGATGTCGCATCAAGAACGCACGACAAAACTAAATAACTCGCTGGATTCAATGAATCAGAAGTTTTTCATGAAGACTCCGAATGAAAATTCAGAGAATCTTGAAACCAATTCTGCTTTAGCGAAGTCAGCGACCAACGGACCTTCACCTGAAGATCTCAAAGCGGATCTGCAAAGCCAAAACAATGCAGAGAAGCTTCCAGATTTCATGTTACAAAAAGATGTGCCCACGAAGCTTCAAGCCGAGTCGCCACTGAATGATGTGACAGGAAAATCTCCAGATCTGACAGTGAAAGATCTTGCAAGCAAAAAATACGGACCGGCCATTCCAAAATTTGATCTGCAATCGGTGGATCCCAATTCTGCAGATGCCAAAGAGCTGATGAAGCGCTTGGCTGTTCTCGGAAGTGCGGCCACTGCTTTGAATGAAGAGATCAAAGCCGATCCGAAAACTTTGCAAGCTTTAAAAGCTGAACAAGCGCTGCAGTCCCTCAACGGACAGTCAGCGAACGGCAGTGCAGTTGCGACGAAAATGGGAATGAACAGTGACAGCGCAGAAGACGGCAGAAATTTGGCAGGAGATCAATCTTCCAAACAGCAGCTGGGACTTCACGGCAATCACGGTCAGTCCACTTCGCACACTCGCGGAGAAGCAGCGATAGCGACCACCAGTTTTTGTGAAGCTCTTGCCGCATCGAAAGCGAATTCAGCCGAAGCTTCTGAAAAGCAGGAGAGTGTTCAGCAGCTGATGAAGCAAGCGCAGTACATGGTGAAAAAAGGTGGAGGCGAAGCCACGGTCACGATGAATCCTGAGGGGCTCGGTGAAATTCATATGAAAGTCACGGTCAACGAAGGCAAAGTGAATTTGGAAATGTCGGCGCAAACCAAAGAAGCCAAAAAGTTGATTGAAAGTTCCTTGGAAGAGCTGAAATCCGGCTTGAGCCAACACAAATTGAGCATGGAGCACGTCAAAGTCGATGTTGGAAATCAGACTGCTAGTGATAGCAATGCTGATGCCCAAAAGCAGCGACAGATGGATATGCAGCGTGATCATTCGAAAGAACAAGCTCGCCAGTTTTGGAGTGAATTCAATGACAATGGCGGATTTGATCGACGCGGAACTTTTTTCGACAATCCTGCGATTCGCGCTTACGGCGGTGCACGCCAAGTCGATGCATTGACTCCGTCTAGTTCTTCAACGGATGCGGCAACGCGGTCCTTGGGGTCTGGAAAGGGTCGAGGTCTCAACCTGGTTGCTTAGGATTATGGGAAGATAAAGACTTCAACAAGGATGTTGTATGGCTGTGATGGGTGTCAAACAGGGAACGAAATCTTGGGGTGATAGCTCAGGCAATGAAATCACCAAGGGCGATAAGATCAACTCGAACAGTGCGATTGATCAAGCAGCTCTTGGCAATGAAAATGTCGGAGATATGCTCAATAAAATTGTCGATCCCAACTGGGTCGACCCGAGCAAAAAAGTTCGATCTACGGGCAATGACAAGATGGACAAAGATGCGTTCATGAAGTTGATGCTTGCACAGATGAAACATCAAGATCCGAGCAATCCAATGCAGTCGCACGAGTTGGCAGCGCAGCTGGCGCAGTTCAGTTCGGTCGAGCAATTGCAGAACGTCAACACGACACTTGCACGAATGGAAACAGCTCAAAAACCTTCAGAAAGTTTTCAGGCTTTGAATTTCATTGGCAAAGCAGTCAGTGGTGACTCTTCCAAGATCACTCGATTGAAGGGCGATAAGACGCACGATTTTTCTTACACTCTTCCAGATACGGCGAAAGAAGCTGTGGTTCGCATTCGAAATGCCAGTGGAGAAACGGTTCGCACCATCAACTTGAAAGAGTTGAAAAAAGGCGAGAACACTTACACTTGGAATGGACAAGACGAGCGCGGAGCTTCGCAGCCCACCGGTGATTATCAAATGTTTATGGAAGCCACTTCCGCCAATGGAGGCAAGCTTGCGGCGAAGACGGATTTCGAAGGAACGATCACTGGAATTAATTACACAGCCGAGGGCCCGGTGCTTTTGGTCGGTAATCAAAGTATCAAGTTGAAAGATGTGAAGAAAATTGTCGACCCAAGTCTTATGAAGAACGGCCAGATTGCAAATAAAGTTTCTGGACAGGACTTGAAAAACAAACAGGTCGCATCGCAGAATAGTGAGAAGGCAGGTGAAGAAGACAAAGGTGCACAGGAGCCGTCGCTCGCGACAGCTTCGAACATCATGGACAACGTGGGAATGTCTCGCGACATGATTGCCAAACTCGAGAGAGAAACGAAACCCGAAAGCAATGATGGCAAGGGCAACGGGATTGGCAAGATGAAGCCGGAGACAAAAGCGGAGCCACAGACGGCACCGACTCAGATGAAACCACCGACTCCAAATAAGCACTCGCCAACGCACTAGAAAGGCAACAAACTTCAGTGATGTGACAAAAACTGAAGAGGATTAAAAAGTGGATATTAAAAAAGTTTCGAATTTTGAAAATTTAGTGAAGCCGGATATAGCGGGCGGGATCGGAAACACCAAACCTGGTGGTGCTGGTCAATCGTCAGTCAATGTCGGCGGACCTTCTTTTCAAGAGACGTTTCAAGAAAAGTTAAACGGGCTTCAAGGTGGAAATCTGCAACCGCAGAAATCTTCTGGACCGGCTCCGACAACGGATCTCAAGTTTTCGAATCATGCGATTGAGAGAATGCAGTCGAGAGGGATTTCATTTAACAAAGGCGATATGGACCGTCTGAATGAAGCCGTCACAAGAGCCGCTGCGAAAGGCTCTAAAGACACTCTGGTACTCATGAATGATTCGGCCTTGATAGTGAGCGTGAAAAACAAAACGGTCGTGACAGTGATGGACCAAGCCGCATTGAAGGAGAATGTGTTCACCAACATTGATTCAACAATCGTGATGTAGAGTTCTGAATTGAATAAGTTTTAGTTTTAAAGTTTTAACAAATAAATACAGGGCTGGTCCTCGTAGAGGAAGCCCTCCAATCTCAGGCACCCGATTGATTGACGGTGTTTGAAACAGCGGAGGTTCAAATGGGAGTTCTTTCTTCTTTATATACCGGTGTATCCGGTCTGGTCGCACAAGGTGAAGCACTTGGCGTTGTTGGTGACAACATCGCAAATGCCAACACCGTCGGCTTCAAAGCCAGCCGTGCCGAATTTCAAGATATTTTGTCCAAAGACTTAAAAGGGATCCTCGGAGGAAATCAGATCGGTCGTGGTACCAAGATTGGTGCGGTCAATCCGATCATCACACAAGGTAACGTCGACTCGACAGACAAGGTCACGGACCTTGCGATTTCGGGCGAAGGATATTTCCAAGTCAAAGGAAGCGATGGAACTTCTTACACTCGAGATGGATCTTTCCATTTCGACAAAGAGGGCTTCCTGGTTTCCAACGACAATCAACGTGTTCAAGGTTTCCAAGCCGATGAGCGCGGAAATATTTTGAACAAGACGGGCGACATTCGATTCCCTCGCGCTTTGATCCCTGCCAAGCCAACCAAAGAATTGAAAATGGATTTGAACTTGGATTCACGCTCTGAGACGACGAAGAAATTTGATCCGAAGGATCCATATTCAACTTCACATTATTCGACTGGTGTGGAGCTCTATGACTCTCAAGGAAACAAACACTTGGTGACTTTGTTCTTCAATAAAACAGAAGACCGAAACTGGGAATACCGTGGAACTGTCGACGGAAAAGAGATGGTCGGCGGAACTCCAGGAGCTTTGGGCGAAGTTTGCAAAGGAACTTTGAAGTTCAACGTGGACGGAAAATTGGAAGAGCAAGTGATGTCAGACAGCAATTTTAATTTTGCTGGCGGCGCTTTGCAAAACCAAAAAATCAAGTTCAACTTCGGAGATGCGATCAAAGAGGGCGGAAAAGGCATCGATGGAACAAAACAGTACGGTAAAGAATCTGACTTGATCACTTGGCATCAAGATGGAGCCGCCGCTGGAACAATCACTGGTCTCTCATTCAATGATCAGGGAATTTTGACAGCACTTTACTCAAACGGTGAGGCTGCCGATTTGTCACAAATCGCCATGGCTAAATTTGAGAATCCGGAAGCGATGTTCAAAGTTGGAAACAATCGATTGAAAGAATCCAGAGACTCGGGGCAAGCCGCTCTGGGTGCTTCGGGTCGATCTGGTCGAGGAAAATTGTTTGCGAAATCTTTGGAGAGATCAACCGTCGATCTCGCTGCTGAATTCGTCAACTTGATCCAAAATCAACGGGGCTTCCAAGCCAATGCGAAAACAATCACAACAACCGACGAGTTACTCGGCGAAGTGATCCAGTTGAAACGATAATCCAAGGTGCCAGCCACCTTTTGGTTTAGACGTGCGTTAAAGAAGGTGCTTCGGCACCTTCTTTCTTTTTGTGACTAGAATTTTATTTAGACTCCGAGATAGCTTCGGCGAACATTGTCGTCGGTGAGCAGATCTTGGCCTTTGCCTTCGAGCGTAACTTTGCCAGTTTCGATGACGTAGGCGTAATTTGAAACCTTCAAAGCCATGCGAGCGTTTTGCTCAACAAGTAAAATCGTGACTCCTTGCGAGTTCACTTTCCGGATGATTTCGAAAATTTGTGAAACAATTCGCGGGGCTAATCCCAAAGATGGTTCATCCAAAAGGAGCAGCTTCGGTTTCGACATCAAAGCTCGAGAGATCGCAAGCATTTGTTGTTCACCACCTGACATGGTCCCAGCACTTTGCTTGATGCGCTCTTTCAGTCGAGGAAAAAGTTCAAAACACATTTCCAAATCGGCTTGAATTTCTTTTTTATCGCTGCGGCAATAGGCACCCATCTCGAGATTTTCCAGCACGGACATTTGCGGGAAAACACCGCGACCTTCGGGTGATTGAGCCAATCCCAAACCAACTCGCGAATAAGATTTAACATTAGAAATCGATTTTCCATCAAACTCGATGGCCCCTTTGGATTCGACAATTCCTGATAGAGCTCGCAAAGTCGTCGTTTTTCCTGCGCCATTGGCACCGATCAAAGAAACGATTTCACCCTTTTGAACCTGAAATTTGACTCCTTTGAGAGCGTGAATAGCGCCATAGTAAACATGCAAGTCAGCAACAGACAAAAGTGAGTTGGCGTCAGTTGTGCGCAAAGTTACACTGGTGCTCATCAATGACCTCCTTGCAAATCTTCGTCGGTTCCCAAATAAGCCTCGATGACCTTTTGTGAAGCTTGGATGTGTTTCGGAGTTCCTTCTTCAATCTTACAACCATGATCGACGACAGTGATGCGCTCACAGATCCCCATCACAAGCTTCATGTCATGCTCAATCAACAAAACCGTCAAACCAAAATCCTTGCGAATCTGCGCAATCGTTTCCATCAAATGGTGAGTCTCTTTGTGATTCATTCCCGCAGCTGGCTCATCCAAGCAAATTAATTTTGGCTCAGTGGCTAGTGCACGAATGATTTCAAGTTTTCTTTGCTCGCCATATGGCAACGAAGAAGCCTCATCATCCGTCTTTTTTTGCAAACCAAAAATCTCTAAAAGCTTCAAAGATTTTTCGCGCAGCTTTTCTTCTTGCTCGCAAAAATTCATCGTGCGCAAAACAGCGGCTGTCATGCCATAGCTGAGATGCTGACCCCCAGCCACCATAACATTTTCTAAAACCGTCAAATCTTTGAAGAGTCGGATATTTTGAAAAGTCCGAGTCACTCCCAAATGAGAGATTTCGAATGGCTTTTTTCCATTCAACAATTGCGAATTGAATAACACTTCGCCAGCTGTCGGCTTGTAAACGCCAGTCAACATATTGAAGACCGTGGTTTTTCCGGCGCCATTGGGACCAATCAATCCCATCAGCTCACCTTGATCAATGTGAAAACTTAAATTATCGACGGCTTTCAAGCCACCAAACTGCATGGTCAGATTTTTCACTTCCAAGAGTTTCATGGGGCAACCTTCTTTTTCGAGCGCAGGCCTTTGAGATAATCGACGACTTCGTGCTTACCGAAAATGCCTTTCGGTCGAAGGATCATCAGAAATATCAATGCCAATGCATAGATGATCATCCGGACATCGACACCCAAAATTTCCTGCAAGGGGCGAAGGGCTTCCGGCACCACGGTGATAAAAACCGCAGCGATCAAGGATCCGCTCAAGCTTCCCATGCCTCCCAAGACAACCATGATGACCGAGTCCACACTTTTCATGAATGAGAAGGTGGATGGATTCAGATAATTTGCATAGTGAGCAAAGATAGATCCTGCGACTCCGGCAAAAAAACTGGAGATCACGAAGGCTCGAACTTTGGATTTGGTGGTGTTGATTCCCATGGATTCTGCAGCCACTTCATCTTCTCGCACGCTCAAAAAAGCACGGCCGTGCGATGAACGCACCAAACGCCAAATGGTGAAGAAGCAAATCAAGATCCACAAGAGAGCGTGCAAATAACCAATCATAAATTTGTCGATGATAAATCCGCCGAGATCCCAATCCGCAGGTCCAACAATTCCGTACATTCCTCGGGCGCCGCCAACCGCCGGCGTATTCAGTAAAATCACGCGAATGATTTCACCAAATCCCAAAGTCACAATGGCCAGATAATCACCTTTCAAGCGAAGCGATGGCAATCCCACGAAAAGTCCAGCCAAGGCAGCAGCCAATCCTCCAGCCAAAGCAAAAAAGAAAAATACAAAAATTTGCAGTCCGTTGGCGGGCACAGAAATTAAAGTGCTCAAGAAGCCTGAAACATATGCGCCAACTGCCATGAAGCCTGCGTGGCCCAAAGAAAACTGGCCGGTGTAGCCGTTGACCAAATTCAAGCTCATCGCAAGAATCATATTAATCATGATATAAATAAGAATCAGTTGCACATAGGCGTTAAAACCTAAATCAATTCCGACTCCGCAAACAAATAAAATTAATAATGAAATCAGCGGTATTTTGAAAGCGCGAATCCAAGTTTGCATTTAGACTTTCTCCACGCTGTTTTTGCCGAGCAATCCAGAAGGTTTAAAAATCAAAATCACAATCAAGATTCCAAATGCCAAGGCATCCCGGTAAGTTGAAGATAAATATCCAACTACCATTTCTTCAGACAGTCCCATGATCAACCCACCGAGCACCGCACCGCCAATACTGCCGATGCCACCCAAGACCGCAGCAACGAAAGCTTTTAGCCCGATTAACATGCCCATCAAAGGTTCAATCTTGGGATACTTCATTCCAACGAGCACACTGCCGATCCCAGCAAGTGAGGATCCAACAATAAAAGTAAACATAATAATTTTATCGGTGTTTACGCCCATCAAGCTCGCTACATTCATATTTGAACTAACGGCCCGCATGGCTTTTCCCATTTTAGTTTTGAAAATTAGAAAATTGAGAGCGAGCATTGAAATCACCGTGACGGCAATAACCGCCACGTCCAAACTTTTCAACTGAACGCCGATGAATTCAGTGATCACAGAATCTTCAATCACATTCGGAAAAACTTTTGGATCAGCGCCAAAGACGGCTTGGCCAAAGTATTCAAGGAAAAGCGAAACACCAATGGCCGTGATCAAAATATTTAATTTCGGAGCTTTTCTCAGGGGTCGGTAAGCGAATCTCTCGATGGCTAATCCCAAAACACTGCAGGCAATCATCGAAACCAAAAGCAAGATCACCAAAGTCATAATGCCTGGACTGTTATTGCGCCCGGTGAGCTTTGCTGTGTAATAAGCAGCGAAAGCTCCCATCATATAAACATCCGAATGAGCAAAGTTAATCAGCTGCAGAATTCCATACACCATCGTGTAGCCAAGAGCGATCAAAGCGTAAATGCTTCCTAAGCTCAGGCCATTGATAAAATGCTGAAGCAGATCTTCCATTAGGGATTCACAGTAGTGACGAATTTATTTTCAGTGCCGTGCACTTGGACAACAACTGCAGATTTAACTGCATTGCGATTGGCATCTATGGAAATTTTTCCGGTTGCTCCCATAAATTCTTTGATCGAAGCCAGTTGGTCACGAATGGCAAGGGCATTGATTTCAGTCGTAGACTCCATCGCCTTCATCAGAATTCGTGTTGCATCATAAGCCACCGAAGACAAGCCATCCGGAGATTTGTTGTACTTGGCCTTGAATTTTTTCAAAAATTCAACGGCCGCAGGATCTGTGCTTTCAGTAGAATAATGATTTGAAAAATAAGATCCATTGATCGCATCTTTACCAATTTCATACAATTTTGGCGAGTCCCAGCCGTCTCCACCCAACATCACAGCTTTGATTCCTAACTCCCGCGCCTGCCTGGCAATCAAACCCACTTCGGTATAATAACCAGGAATAAAAAGACCTTCTGGTTTCAAAGATTTCAACTGAGTCAGCTGTGCTTTGAAATCTACATCCTGAGATTGATAGCTGGCATCGCCGACGATCTCGCCACCAAGCTCTTTGAAAGTCTTCACAAAAAAATCAGCCAAACCGACCGAGTAATCCGATTTCACATCGCGAAAGATAGCGACTTTCTTCAGCTTCAATTCGTTGAAGGCAAATTTTGCCATCACAGTTCCTTGAAATGGATCAATGAAACAAGCGCGGAAAATAAAATTTCCCACTTCAGTGACTTTAGGATTGGTGGAGCTCGGAGTGAGCATTGGAATTTTCTTATTTTGCGCAATTGGAGCCGCAGCAAGTGAACGGCCGCTTGCCACTTCTCCAAGCAAGGCCACAACTTTTTCTTGTTCAATCAATCGGGTCACGACAGATGCGGCTTCTTCGGCTTTTCCTTGGTCGTCCATTGTGATCAAGCGGATTTTTTTCCCTTTGATTCCACCAGCCGCATTGGTCTCTTCAATTGCCAGTCGAATTCCCTCATCGGTGCTTTGACCAAAAGTGGCTTCTGAACCTGTCATGGATCCGAAATGTCCGATGACGATCTCATTTCCAGATTTTTTTGTACAGCCTGTTAAAATCGGCAGCGCACACAAAGCGACCAATAAAATACGACGCATGAATCCTCCTGTGGTTAAACCCTGACATAGGATTATGAATTTTCTGAATTGAGTCAATGCCAGAGAGCAAATTCGCAGATTCTAATTTGCTAATAAATTCGAAAGAGCTAAAAAATCTTTCGGAGTGGGCTTCTCTTTTGAAGTTGCAATTTGAAAGGGCACAGTGACGATCTGACCACCTTGAACTCCGTACATCACATCTTTTTCCCCACCGAGAAGTCCCTCCACAGCAGCAGATCCCAGTCGAGTTGCTAGAATCCGATCAGCCGCAGTCGGTGATCCACCTCTTTGAATATGACCGAGAATGCAAACTTTGGCTTCAAGTCCAGCTTTCTTTCGAATCTGCTCGGCCAAATCATAAGCGCGGCCAGGCTTCTGTCCTTCGGCAGCAACCAAGATGGAGCTGGTTTTCCCTTTGGCCAAACCGGCTTTGATTCGATCGATGGCTTGATCAATGGTGGTTGAAATTTCAGGAGTGAAAATGGCCTCGGCACCTCCAGCCAATCCAACATGTGAAGCAATGAGACCCGAGTTTCGTCCCATCACTTCGACAATAAACAGGCGATCGTGACTCGCGGCTGTGTCGCGAATTTTATCGATACATTCAAGAGCTGTATTGACGGCCGTATCAAAACCAATTGTGCTATCAGTACCAAATATATCATTGTCGATGGTTCCAGGAATTCCAGTGACCGGAATCTGATGCTCTGACCAAAGCGCATGAGCTCCACGGAAAGATCCATCCCCACCGACGCAAATCATTCCATCAACTCCGATAGCGCGCAAATTTTCAACAGCTTGTTTGCGAAATTCAGGTTTTTGAAATTCAAGGCATCGACCTGTTTTCAAAATAGTGCCGCCACGTTGAATGATATTGGCCATGGAGCGAAGATTGAGATCCCAGAAATTTTTTTCGAGCATACCGGCATAGCCACCGATCACGCCGACAACCTGTACATTACGAGCGAGGGCGGTTCGAACGGCGGCTCGAATTCCTGCATTCATTCCCGGAGCATCGCCACCACTTGAATAGACTGCAATTTTTTTCATGTTCTGTTCCTAGCTTTTTTAGGCCTTCGTTCGAAGTTTAAAACTACGCCTGCCAAAGCGAATCTTCAACCAACAGAGCATAAAAAAACCCGGATCTTTCAACCCGGGTTTCGAAATTCAGTTCGCGAACTGAATCAACTTGTCAAAACTTGATAAAATACGCAGCCGATTGCTCAGCTGGGAAAGGCTTTGCAGTCTTATTTTACCAAAGCTTTGAATTCAGCACCAGCGCGGAACTTAGGAGTCCAAGCAGCTGGGATCTTGATTGCTTTTCCAGTTTGTGGGTTGCGACCGATACGAGCTTTGCGCTTTGCTTTTGTGAAAGTGCCAAAGCCAACCAATTTAACATCGTCGCCTTTTTTAACTGCTTTTTTGATTGTATCAAAAGCGCAGTTCATAACGTTCTCAGCGTGTGCTTTGGTGCATTTCGCATCAGCAGAGATCTTCTCAATAAGTTGTTGTTTGTTCATCGTGAACTCCTTCTTGTGTGGTTCGCATGTTTTATTCGCAGGCCATTCTGTGGCCAACAACACAATTAGAGAGATGAAACCGAGAGGCGTCAAAGATTTTTTTTATTTACGAAGGGCGCGCGTCACTCAGGTCAGGGCGACTGGTAGTGACGATCACTCGTTTTCAATATCGTTATCACTGTCGGAATTGATATCTTGAACGGAAGCTCCGTCTTCAGTTGGAACGCGAAAATCTTCATTCGCCCAATGACCAAGGTCAATCAGGCTGCAGCGTTCAGAGCAAAATGGACGAAATTTATTTTCGGGAGAAAAGACAGAATCTTTTCCACAGCGAGGGCATTTAACTTTTCGAGCGGAATTAGAACTCATATTTAAATCTTAACTCAAAAACCAGTGACTCCGCAATTCTGACTTACACATCGGAGCATGTGCCCATTCGCAACCGCCACCGAATTGTAGTAAAGAACAAAGTCCCAAGCTGGATCATCTAATTTTCCAACGGCCACCTGGAATTGAAACAACAAATTGTTTCCACCCTGATAAGTCGCTCCACCTGGAGCATAGCCACGCAGTTCAAAACCTTGGGAATTATTGATGGGCCAAACAGTCATGTCGAGAACCATGGGATCGTAAACTCCAGCATTATTATAAGTATTGAATCCGAAAGCCCCCAAAATCAATTGAGTGAAATTCGGCAAGCTGTACCAATAAGATCCGCAGGCTCCGGGAGACTGACAAGATTGATCAAGCATCGAACGAATAACCAATTTGACTTTATTCGCTTGAGATCCCGATGCGAACAACATCATATCGTGCAAACCAGCAACCCATGAGCTGCACAAAGCCTGACCACCGCTTATGTAGTTGCGTTCGCACACTCCCATTGCATATTTCAAAACGCTGGCCATTCCCGTCGGCTGAATATTCAAAGTACTTCCAACGGCACCTGGATAAAGAAAATTCATTTTGTCATTCTGAGCATAAAATCCGAGAGGCACATTCACCGAATTAACAGTTGGTGGGGCAACAACAGTTGCAGCTGGAGGAGGTGGAGTGACATTCGCGCTCGGCCCTGATTTTCCGCAAGCAACTAAAGCCACGACTGCCAAGGCAATCAAGAATGGACTTCGAACGGCCCGCTTCAAAGAGTCTTTCAATGTGGAATCAGTCTTCATAAATCCTCCGCTTCACAGAGAAAGAATTACACAAGCCATGCCAGGAAACGGACACATCGAAGGCCAGTCGAGAAGCAATATATGTGAATCCAGAGGGAATTTCTCATTTTGAGACGGCAATCGAAGTGTCAGCACTTTGAGATGAGTGACAAAGAAGGGCACTGTAATGGCCTCTCCGTATTTAGAGAACTTAGGGACATCGGCGGGTATCCGAATAATTCCCACCCAATGCTAGAGAGACCTCTCAACCGCTCCTTTCGGTAAGGCAGCTGACCTGTTGCCTCAAACTCATTCAGGCGAATGTAATGTTTAATTATTTTGTAAGCTCGCCAACCTCTAACAACTCGGGAAAAAGGCCGCTGCTTCCAAAGACCTGTGCCCCTTTGGACTTTTGTTTTGGGGGTATCGGTCACGCGACTCCTTCGCGGGTTCTTTTTCAGAGGTGCGTTTGCGTTCGACCGTAGTAAACCCTGCTTTTCAAATTTCTGAGCGATCTGGCCTGCCGTGACCCGGAAGAATTGATGGAAGTGAGATCGCCTCATCGCCCTCACAAGCAGATGGCAGTGATCGTTTTGAATGGAGATTTGATCGATTTTCACAAAGAATTGAGCTGAATATTTTTGAATGATCTGAGATATCATTTTCTGGCATGGGCCGGATCTCAAACCCAATCTAAGTTGAGCGCGGTTCACCTTGAACACCACATGAAGGGGCTCCTTTGTGGACAGAGGTCGCGCTCCTCGCCCAGCTCGCACTTGTCGAAGTGTGCCCCCATGACAAAGTTTATGTTTTGAACTGGAACTAAAAAAGCTTTGTTGTTTGTTTTGGTGACCGATACCCATAGAGAAAGTTCAAAGTGCAAGGTGAGTGAGAGACTGAGCAGCCCACAAAGCAGCTTGGCCTACAGATGTTTCCGAAAATCGGATCGAGCGAATTGAGTTATTTTTATCATCAATGAGCTATCGATAGAGATGATAAGCAAATAAAAATCAATCTAAAGCCGTAGTTTTTTCTTGTCTTGAAAGGTGAGCCAGCAGCCAGCAAAGCACATCAAGCACAGGCTGACCCAAGTTGAAATCGATAGACCAGCAATCAAGCTGCCGCGAAAATCGTCGCGGAAATACTCCATCACCAGCCTGCCGATTGCATGCATAAAAATCCAAAAATAAAAAATCTCTCCAGGTTTTAGCACATGGAGGCGGCGTTTTTCCATCTGAAGTAAAATTCCATAAACCGCAAGTTCCCATAGGACAGCATAAATTTGAGTTGGGTGCCTGGCCAGATGCTCAGTATCCCAAGGCAATTCAATTGCCCAAGGCAGGTTGCAACTGCGGCCGTAACAACAGCCCGCGAGAAAGCAGCTGATTCGACCCAAGCCATAGCCGAGAGCCATGATGGGCGCAAAAAAGTCCGCCCAGGCAATAAAGGAAATCTTTTTTATAAAGACATAAACAGTACAAGCTGCAATCGCCGATAGAAAGCCGCCGTAAAAGACAAAGCCGCCCTGCCAAAATTGAAAGATGCGACTCCAATCTTGAAAATAATATTGGGGAGCTTCGTAAAAAATATGAAACAGGCGTCCACCTACAAATCCAGCCACCATGAGAATCAAGGAGAGATCCAGAGCAATGCGAAGATCTTGCCTGCGAGATTCGGCACGGCGTGAGGTATAGAAAATGAGAAAACAATAAAGCAAAGAAAGAAAAAGCAAATAAGTCGGGATAACAATCGAGTCAGAAAAGCGAATTTCTGGAAACATCAGGCTTTGGCTTCAACCTCGGCATTGCTTTTTTTCTCAATCAGCATGAGGAACAAAAGAATGCCGACTCCGCAAACAATGGCCGAGTCCGCTACATTGAAGGCGGGCCATGAATAAACGGACTGGATATGAAAATCTAAAAAATCTATCACGTAGCGAAAGCGCAAGCGGTCAATGTAGTTGCCGATCGCTCCACCGAAAATCGCAGACAGCGCAAAAATCTGTGGAAAATCGGTGTTCTTCACTCCACGCAAAATCAAAAGAATGATGATAAGAGCGACGGGTGGCATGGCCAAGAAAAAGATCTCGCGGAAAGCGGGATGTGACTCGGCTAAAAAACCAAAGGCCGCACCAAAATTTCGCACATACGTGATATTGAAGTAGCCAGCAATCAGCGGAGTCGAATCGCCCAATTGATAGTGAGTGTGAATATACATTTTCACCAACTGATCGAGCGCCACGAGTAAGGCCGAAAATCCAACCAAGATAATATATTTTTTATTCATACAAAAATCCTTCTTTCGCTCTCAGCCTAACTACGATTTTAAAAACTCAGCGCCTCGGCACATTTCGAACAAACCCCAGGATGTTTCGCATCCAGGTCCGTGTCTTTCGAATAAACCCAACAGCGCACACATTTTTCGCCCGCCGCTTTGACTGCTGTGATCTCATATGATCCTGACAGAAGCTCAA
>JAYUCD010000303.1:0-3321 GCA_043740515.1 Bdellovibrio sp.
TGAAGATGGGTATCGAGGCTGCGTATGGTGAAGAGACCACGGTTATCATTTTAGATCTCGGAAATTATAATCTTGGAGTCATGGTTGATCAGGTCAATTCTGTGATCACCATCGACAAAAATCATTTTGCGGAAAAGCCAAACGTGGATTCGTCCAAAATAGCCGAAGCGATCATGGGTATTTTTCGTAAGGAACAAAGCCTCATTTTAATTTTAGATATCGCAAAAGCACTGTCTGTTCAGGATCGCTCTGTTTTAAATAAAAAATTAAGCGTGGCTTAAAGGTAGGTCGTTATGCAATTTTTAAAACGTTTCTCATTGATGAGCAAATTGATAACTCTCTCCTTGAGTATTGTCACAATTCTCGGTTTAGGATCTTGGATCAGCATCAACCAGATCGCCGGAGCCTTTAATGACAAGTTAATAGGGAATTTCGAATTTTTGGCTGGAGTTTTGGGCGAAAATATCGCCAATCAATTTCACTCCTGCTACGACGATGTCCAGGTGTTCGCTAATAGCGAAGCTGTTCGAACTCTCAATTCACGTGGTATCGCTGCCGACCTCGATGTTTTTGTTGAAAAATTTTCGATCTATGATTTGATCGTGGTTGTCGATAAAAATGGAAAATTAGTTGCCTCCAATTCCAAAGATAGTTCAGGAAAATCGGTGAATTTTTCTGAGCTCAGCAAACTCAATTTTGCAGAAGCCGACTGGTTCAAAAACGTCCTCCAAGGAAAAACCTCAGACGATACGTCTAAACACATCGCAGGAACTTTTTTTGAAGACATGAAAGAAGACCTCTATCTTAAATCAGCTTTCGGTGAGACTCGAATTGGCAACGGATTTTCTGCGCCCATCCGAAACATTCGAGGAGAGTTGGTAGGAGTGATTTCCACTCGTCCAAGTGAAAAATGGCTGACCTCTGTGGTCAAAGAGATGTTGACTTCGATGATCGAAAAAAATTACGCCGAAGCTGAAATTACGGTCATCAATAAAGACGGTGTCATTCTTTTTGAATCCGCCTTCGACGCAGTTGATGGAGTGAAAGATCGGCAGTTTAAAGTTAATCTGGTGGAAGAGCAAAATCGTGCGGCCATCAGTGCCCTTCAAGGCAATGCAGGCGCGGAATTTGTTTCAGATTCCCGACGAAAAAAAGATATGATTGCCGGTTTCCAATTTCTCAATGGTGCCAATTGGATTTCTGATATTGGCTGGTCAGTGATCGTCAAAGATAGCAAGGCAGACGCCTTAATCAAAGTGACAAAAGCGATGTACAGCTTCTACTTTATTCTCGGCTTTATGGTGCTTGCTACGATAGCTATTTCCTTGCTTTTCGCTGTGATGCTGACCAAAGCATTTTCTGCAGTCACAGAAACTCTTCATTTGAACTCGAGCGAAGTGGATCAAGCCGCAAACAACATCGCAGCTCATGCCACGCAACTGTCAGCGGCAGCGACTGAGCAGGCTTCAGCCTTGCAAGAAACAGTATCGGTTGTGCATGAAATCAATGCAATGGTGGAAAAAAATGCGGAATCTGCCGGGCGTTCGAAAGTGGTTTCTAGTCAATCGCGTGAAACTGCTGAAAACGGACAAAGAATTGTCGATCATATGATTGAAGCCATCAACGACATTGATCAAGCCAATCAAGAAATTACCAATCAATTAAATCAATCCAACCGAGAACTTTCAGATATCACTCGATTGATCAATGATATTGGAACCAAAACAAATGTGATCAATGAAATTGTGTTTCAGACAAAACTGCTTTCCTTCAATGCTTCAGTGGAAGCAGCAAGAGCGGGAGACTACGGAAAGGGCTTTTCGGTCGTTGCTCAGGAAGTTGGAAATCTAGCTCAGATGTCAGGATTCGCAGCCAAAGAAATCACGACATTGCTCGAAGAATCTATCCGAAAGGTTGAAACCATTGTAAGCGATTCAAAAAGCCGCGTCGAGAGATTGACGAGCCTTTCGAAAGATCGAGTCAACACAGGCTCAACCATTGCCAAAGAATGCAACCAAGCTCTTGATGAGATTATTAAAAACGTTCATTCCGTGGATTTAATGGTTAGCGAAATAGCTGTGGCCTCACAAGAACAATCATCTGGAATTCGTGAAATTTCCAAAGCAGTAGGTCAGATGGAAACGATGACTCAGCAGAATTCGTCGGTGGCTCAAACTTCTTCAGTGGCCGCTGAACAATTAAAAATTCAATCGCATTCGCTTGCCCAAGTTGTGCGGGAGCTATCTGCGTATGTTCATGGAAGCACTCAAAAAACCGAGAAGGCTCTGGCAAACGTTGTTCCCTTGAATTTTAAGAAAAATGTAAATCGTGCAACAAAATCTTCGAATGTACCGCGAAAGAATTCCGGATCCAAAACGGAGGGAAAGATTGAGCTGAAGTCCGAACTTAAACGCAGTTCGGGATCGGATTTAGTTCCTTCGGCTGACGACGACCCTCGATTCAAAGAATAGAAACGGAAGAGAAGCATGGCACAAAAAAATGGATCCGGTCGAATGGACTCGCCGCAAGATGTTGCGGCTGCGGTTCGTGAAGTTTCTAAATTAGTCACCGAAACGGCAGGCATTCAGCTTGGCGAAAAACAATTTCAAATGGTCGAGAGCCGCTTGAAGATTCGCATGTTGCGACTGGGAATCGATTATTTTTTTCAATACGCTCAATATTTAAAAAGCAATTTAGAACTTGAATCTCAAGCCCTGGTGTCGTTTTTAACCACTCACTATTCATATTTTTTTCGAGAGTTCGCTCATTTTGAATTTTTATTGAACCAAGGCTTGCGCCGCCTGATTGAAATTGCCAATAGTCGAAAAGACAAAACGATTTATATTTGGTCAGCTGCCTGTAGCAAGGGTCAGGAAGTTTACTCGCTCGCCATGTTCTTCGAATACCATCTGAAAACTTTGGCTCCTGATGTGAATTTTGAAATCTGGGGGACTGATATTGATCCTGAAAGTGTCGATTACGCAAAAAATGGCGTTTATAAATTTGATGAGATCAACCAGTCGCCGGCAATGTATCTCCAGGATCAGTGGGTACGCGGCCAGGGCAGCATTCATGATTTCAGCAAGGTCAAAGCAAGTCTGAAAAGCAAGTGTCATTTTGCGGTTTGCAATTTGTTGAAACCAGATCTTTTTTTGGAAACTCATCATTTTGATTTAATCCTTTGCCGCAATGTTTATATTTATTTCAACTCTGAACAAATTAAAAAAATCAGTGAAAAGTTGATGAAGCATCTGAACAAAGATGGGCTGTTTATTCTCGGGGTTTCGGAAACTCTGAACGGTTTGAGTCTCAAAGCTGAGC
>JAYUCD010000304.1:0-3989 GCA_043740515.1 Bdellovibrio sp.
TGAACATCTGAGTCAGCTTGATCTAGGAAAGCTAAAACCTTTTGTTTCTCGAGCTGAGCTTTGTTTAAAGTTTTCGTCATATACAAACGTATACCTCCTGCTGAGTTTGCCCATTCATTGCGCTTTCAAAAAATTGTCCAGAAAATTTAAAAGTGTGAGTGAACTTTGAAACTCAAAAAATTTCTCGTGTTGCCGGGCCCGGTTCTGAACAGATAATCCTGTTATTTTAAGGGCTTGAACATCGAGATGAAGGACCATTTAGATGGCTCTTGAGAGTATTGTCAAAGGGCTGAAGCAAATTTTTTTGTGCCCGGCGTCTGTAGCTGTCCAAAGCTCTCAAAAAAAGTCACGGGAGTCGCCTGAAAATCTGAAAAGATCCAGGCCAACGCCTCGATACCAGTGAACTTTCGCAGAGAGTCGTTTGATTTGATGGCTCCCCTTTTAAATCAGTGAGCGCGTTTGAAAGCAGTTCAAAATAGGAATTTTCGAATGAAAAACCGCATCCTGGATTTGATCTAGTCCGCTTCGCAGATCGTACTCGGCAAGGAAAAGGAAATTTTTCAGGCTGTAACCTGCCTTTTGGCCTCTGGACACCTCCTCATCGAAGATGTTCCCGGAGTGGGAAAAACGACTCTGGTGAAAACCTTGGCTCAGAATTTGGATGAGTTTCTCTTTCATCGCAAGCGCGGTTTCTGTGAACATTTTGCCGGCGCTT
The DNA here is from genome assembly GCA_043740515.1 of Bdellovibrio sp. Classification (GTDB taxonomy): domain Bacteria; phylum Bdellovibrionota; class Bdellovibrionia; order Bdellovibrionales; family Bdellovibrionaceae; genus 21-14-0-10-47-8. The sequence continues at coordinate 716 of JAYUCD010000304.1, forward strand.
ATGCCGCATACCACCTATGAGGAGATGTTTTATCGAAACCCGGCGGCCAGAGCTGCTGGCAAAGCCTCTCCGCATCACTCCCAAAAAATTTCAGAATTGCAAAGACAATGGAAGCTTCTCAGAAAACAAAACGGAACTCAAAATTTGAGTTCCGTTTGAAAAGACATAGAATTTTGAATTTCTTTATCTTAGATATGAGCTGAAAATTATTTGTTCACCATATCTAAAAATCCCAACCAACCTGTCGCCAGGTTGAATTGCAATTTCGAATAACGGTCATGGTAAGCAGACAACTGGCTGCTCTGAGTTGGCAACCAAAGTGAAATTCCTTTGGAAGCTGCGAACACGCCTGTGCCACCGCCGCTGACAATCAGATCTTGCACGGATTGCTTAACCGACTGCAGAACGTTTGAGTCCAATTGGATTTTTGCGCCCTGAAGATGGGTGGCAAAATCACTGAGGTCTTTGTAGTCACTCAAAGTATAAGCTTGAGTTCCATAAGCTGCAGCCTTTGTCGTCGTCATATCAGCTGGAGACAAATTTGCTAGTGAGTTATTCAGCGCTTTGACCGAATCCACCAGAGGTCCAAATTTGCTAAGATCCATGGCTGAGAAGGTTACGTCTCTGGAACCATAAATTCCACCGGTGTAAGCTTTCAAATATTCTTCTGAAAGATAAGTAGATACGTCCTTAGCAGAAGCGGTAGAATTCGAAGCCCAGCGACCCATGAAGGTGCTGTAAGGCCAGCCGGGTCCAGGCTCGACTTCCTCTGAACCAACAAAGTAGCTCACGGAATCTTTCATTTCAGCAGCCACCTCACCCATCGCCATCAAACAGGCATCGCTGCCGTAGACATCGACTTTGTGACCAATAATTTGAGCGGCTTCAGACATCGCCAAACCCAACTCTTCCGTGGTGATTTTGTGACCGGTGTTATCATCATAAGAAATGTCCGATGCATGAAAATCACTGCCAGCATTCATCAAATGCCAACCATTGCCGTGATTCCAAACCGCGATCATATAATGTTTCGCTGGATATTTTTCGACTCCCCATTTGACGAAAGAGACGAGATTTTTGTAATCGCCCATATCAACCAAACCCATGTCCTCAACAACTGGCGAGGTCACATTGGTGGTGTCGTTATCCTTCATGATGAGAAGTCTTTGAGTGTTCTTCTTTTTCAAGGATGCCCACTGAACAACGAGGTTCAATTGATCCGTTGAACCCACTTCTTCCATTTGATTGAGGTTCATCGCACCAAAATCATCCAGACTGTTGTTGCCGTTCAGAAACAAAAGAAATGTCCATTCCTTTTGTGGAGTCGCATCAGCGGCTGAGCTGGCGTGAACAGGTTTAGAAAAAAGCACCAGTGACATCACAAAAGCGGCGGCAAAGATCAGTCGGCTGATTCCTGTCATGGGGCGAGATAGAACTTCTGAGTGGTTTTTGAGCATTCGGGCTTCCTCCTTGAAGCGTTGTTGGCTCTCAGAGGTTATCGAAGTAAAAGTATGTTGCCCAACATATGTGCTGGTTCCAGTTTAGAACTGGACAAGTGCCTAGAGAATCAAAGAAAAGTGACTGTCCTTAGGTCGATCCAGACTAGACCTAAGTAAAATCTCATTTATAAATATAATTTTATTTATAAATTTAAATGGCTACTTTTGCTTGAGTTGCTTGCGAACAATTTTTTCAACTTCAAGTACGACTTGCTCAAAATCCATACTTGTTGTGTCGACCACATGAGCATTTTGCGGAATCTGCAAAGGTGCTGCTTTGCGAGTTGAATCCTGATGGTCTCTTTGATTTTGCTCTTCGATCAAAGATTCTGTTGAGAGGCCCTGCTCTTTTGCTCGGCGTTCAGCTCGGTTTTCGGAGCGGGCCGTGAGATAAATTTTCACTTCAGCTTTGGGAAAAACAACAGTTCCACAATCTCGCCCTTCGGCAACCAATCCTTCAGTTCTGGCTTGGCAATCTCTTTGGCCTTCGAGCAATCCGGCTCGGACTTTTGGAAAGTGGCTCACTTTGCTTGCAATATTTCCAATATCTTCACGGCCAATTTCGTCGGTCACGTCTTCATCTTCAAAATAAACTCGAGTTTTGCTTTCGGCCATTTCGACTCGCCAAACAGGGCTTTTCGAAAGCTCACTGAGTTCGCTTTCACTTTGCAGATCCAAATCCAATCGTTGAGCCACGTAAGCAAGCCCACGATAGAAAGCGCCGGTGGAAACCCAATACCAGCCCAATCGCTTGGCGAGTTCGCGGCTGACCGAGGTTTTGCCTGAAGCCGCAGGTCCATCAATTGTAATCACTCGGCCCATGATCGATTCCAATTCTGTTTGCAAGTTCACAAGTTTTTTGCCGAACCCGAAAGCGCAGGGATTTCTCGCAAGACCTGTTTCAACGCCTCGATTGCTTTTTCATTCTCTTCCGGCAAACCTACGCTCATGCGCATTTCTGTCTTGAAACCATAGTTGAGGATCGGTCGTAAAATCAATCCCCGTTTCAGTAGCGCTTCGTCGACCAACTTGACATCTCTCAAAGTATCAAACATGACGAAATTTCCTTGAGACTCGACATAAGGAAGCCCGAGCTTTTTCAGCTCTTTGTAGAAATAGTCCAGGCCCTGCCAGGTAATCTCGCAGGTTTTCCGAATGAACTCGAAATCGTCCAGGGCCGCAATCGCAGCCACCTGCGCCAATTCGTTGACATTAAAGGGAGTCCTGACTCGATTGACCAACTCGATGGTCTCAGAAGGTGCGAGCATGACACCAACTCGCAGTCCCGCCAAGCCGTAGACCTTAGACAAAGTTTTAAGGACCACAAGATTGCTGTAGGTCGCCAAATAGTTTTGTGCGGATTTGTAATCTTTGGCGCGAACGAATTCGGTGTAAGCCTCATCGAACACAATCAGCAAATCCGTATGATTGCCAAATTCTTTGAGAAAATCTTCGACTTCGCCAGTGGAAATGTAAGTTCCTGTTGGATTATTCGGATTGGGAATGAACACCAGGCGAATTTTTTGCGATTCGCGATTCTTTCGCAAAGTCTCAGCCACCGCTTTGAGATCCATGCGATAATTTTCTTTCAGCGGCGTTCTTCGCACGTGTCGTGCGGCTCAGCAAGAAACGATTATGGCTTCCGAAAAAAGCAACCTGGCGCGCTACCCAACGCCACAGTATTGGTCCTGCAGCGGAATGGGTCGAAGCTGGCGAAGAACCGCGACCCCGTCTTCGACCCGACCGGCAGGCGTTCGTTGACAGCAGTGGCTCAC
>JAYUCD010000305.1:0-3639 GCA_043740515.1 Bdellovibrio sp.
CATTTGAAAGACTTGGACTGATTTTTTTTATTTTTTGAGAGCTGTCCGATCTTCGCCCCCTCGATCATTTCAAAACTAAGTGTAAAACTTCTTGTGAGGCGAGTCTTTTTGCAAGTGCTGAGGGCATGGTTAAAATTCAGTCACTCATCCAAGATAAAAATAAATTAATGCCAATCGAAGTTGAACTGGCGCTCTGGCCAGGATTGCCGGGAATTCAATTTCTCGGTTTGCCTGATCAGCATTTAAAAGAAAGTGCCTTTCGCATCAAAAGCGCCATCAAGCACTGTGGTTTCAGATTTCCGGTTGGGCAGCAAATTTTGGTCAATCTCCGGCCGAGCCATTTGAAAAAAACCTCGCGTGGTCTGGAGCTCGCGGTTGCTGCTGCTTATCTATGGGAAACAGGGCAGCTGAAAATGCCGAAGCTCGATTCGCATTTTTTTGTTTATGGTGAGCTCAGCCTCTCCGGCGAAGTGTTGGAGCCAGAAGATCTATCCACCCTTGAGCAAAAAGACGCTCAAGTTTTGACCGGGCCAGCAACCACTGAGACGCAAGCTTTTTTTCAACGCCGAGTGATCTCCAGTTTGAAAGATCTCAATCATCCAATCGAAATCAAAGCTCAACTTCAGGAGCAGATTCCCGAGCGTCCGCTTGAGCTGACCGAAGGGAAATTTTCAGAGCACCAGGCGAAGTTGATTTCAATTCTCGCAGTTGGTGAGCACTCGGCGTTGATGGCGGGGCCTGCGGGCAGTGGCAAAACCACAATTGCCAGATCACTTCCAGGATTTTTACGAGAGCCTTCGATAGACGATTTTCAAATTTTGCGAAAAATTCATTTTCAATACGGCGAGAAACTCAAATGGCGGCCTGTTGTGAAGCCACATCATTCGACTCCGATGATGTCGATGATTGGTGGAGGTCAAGTTCCTTTCGCTGGGGAAATTTCTCGAGCTCACGGTGGAGTTCTGATCTTAGACGAACTCTTGGAATTTTCTCAGCCCGTTCAAGAAGCCTTGCGAGAGCCGTTTGAAGACGGAAAAATGAGAATATATCGAAATGGGCGATTAAAAGAGTTCCCAGCGCAGGCGCAAATTTTGGCGACCACCAATCTGTGTCCTTGTGGAGATTGGACTCCGCTTGCATCAAAACAGAGATCCTGCAGTTATTCGAATATCCGCTGTCGAAGTTACTCGTCCAAACTTTCGGGGCCACTGGTCGATCGCTTTGAGATTCTGATATTTACAACCCAGATAGGGGAATTGAAAATCAAAGGCAGTGATTTGCTTTTGCAGATCCAGAAGGCACAAGAATTTTCAGAAGCTGCTTTTCCTGGGCCGGTGAACGCGAGAAAAACATTTGCCGACTTGCTCAAGGACTGGAATCCCGCGATGCAGAGATTAGCGGAGCTCGATGAGAATTCTTCACAGAGAAGAAAGCTCGCAGTGCTGAGGCTGGCCCGCACATTTGCCGATTTAGATCTCAGTGCGCCTGTGAAAAGTATCCATCTGGATCAAGCGATTGTGTTAGCGAGAGATCATTTTACGAAATTGAAACGTTGGGACTAATTGGCGCTGGTCTTATTTTGGCGAAAGTACTTTTTGATCAAGACGAACAGCAAATGAAAAAACAGAGCCAACAAAGTCACGGGCACGGCGCCCTTCATGACGATATGAAGATCATTGGTCGCAAGCCCTGACGAGATATAAGCGCCCAGGCCTCCGCCGCCGATGAAGGACGCTAAGGTTGCGGTGCCGATGGTTGAAATGGTGGCTTGGTGCAAGCCATTGAGAATCAGCGGGAAGGCCATTGGAAACTCGACCCAAAGAAATTTTTTCCGCTGATTGAGACCCAAGGCAAAGGAAACTTCATGATGGCTTTGAGAGATTTGCTGAAAGCCCAATTGCGAATTCAAAACGATGGGCAGCAACGCGTACAAAAACAAACTGATATAAGAAGGCATGTCGCCAATTCCGAAGAAGGGAATGAGCAGGCAGAGCAAAGCCAAAGAGGGAATGGTTTGAACCAACGCACTGAGCAAGGAAAACACTTCGCCTAGATTTTTGATTTTGTAAGCAAAATAACCCATGGGCATACCAATCAAAAAAGCAAATAAAGTTGAAAAAAGGCTCAAAGCCAAATGCTCTTTCATGCGAAGTAAAAATTCTGAAGAGGCGCCCTTGCTTGCACCTTTTTTTACAAATCCTAATTTTTTCGAGTTTAAAAATTCTTCGACAGTGGCTGGGATCTCTTTTTTATCAATATCAACTGCTTGATTCAGTCGAATCATCTCTTCCACTGAAATTTTATTTTGCAGTTGGTTGAGCAATTCCCACACTTTGTCCGATGATGGCCCAAAGTTCCCTAAGCCCACATAGAGAGCTTCGTATTTTGGAAAATAACTCATCTCATCGCTGAGCACTCGCAATTTTAATTTTTCGATCAATGGATCGGTCGTGTAAACGTCAATGACATCGACCGAACCGGTGCGAATTGCTTCGTAGGAAAGTGCATGAGCCATTGTGCTCAGTGATTCAAACTTCAAGGCATAGCGACGGCTCAATCCTGGCCAGCCATCGGCGCGACTCGAGAATTCATGACTGATGCCCAGTCGAAGTTCTGGATGAGCTCTCAGGTCCGAGATATTTCCCAGCTTCAATTTGTCTGCAAGCGCTGCGGGCACGGCGAGAGCGTATGTATTTTCAAATCCAAGGCTGCCAGTGACTCTCAGTTTTTTTTCTGACAAGGCTTTCTCGTAATCTGGCTCGGATTGGATTTTGAGAAGTGACTCTTTTAAGGTTCCAGAGTACTCGGGATAAAATGAAATTTTATTTTGGAAGAGAGCTTCAGCAGCGATACCTGTGTTTCCAAGATTGAACTTTCGCTCGACTGCGATGTCATGGGCTTCGAGCCACTGCGAAGCCAGTTCAGCAAGAATCACACTTTCGGAAAATGATTTGGATCCGACCACAACAAGTGGGCCGGCATTAGCAGACTGAAAGAAAATGCAAAACAGTAAAAACATTTCTTACCTCAATAAGACATAAAAACTTGAATCGACGGCACCGTGCATTTTTCAACAAACTGAGATTTTGGATTGCAGTAAATCAGCTGGCCATTCTGGAAAAATAAAATTTCATCGGCAAAGAAGAAAATTTCTTTGGGATCATGTGAGATGAGAAACACTGTGATGTTCAGTTTTTGAAAAATAGCTTGAAGCTCTGGATAGAGTTCGTGTTTGAGCAGGGGATCGAGACTGGAAAAAGTTTCGTCCAAGAACAAATAAGGTGGGTTGAGAAAGAGGGCCCGCATAAAAGACACTCGTTGTCGTTGCCCTCCAGACAGTTCTTGCGGATAACGACCTAAATTTTCGCTTGGAAAACGAAACAACTGACAGAGCTCGGCAGTTCTGTTTTTCAATTCGTCAGCCTTAAAATTTCGCACTCGACCGGCCAATGAAATATTATCTTCCGCCGTGAGATGGGGATAAAGACCGCCATCTTGAATCACATAACCAAACTGCCTGGCCCGTGCATCGTCGGAAAGATGTTAATAAAACAAAGCCAGAAAGGCTGGTCACCCATTGCCAGAAACCGGGCTGGTTACTTATTTCAAATGGTTTGACATGCTCTAGAAAAATGCCAA
>JAYUCD010000306.1:0-4232 GCA_043740515.1 Bdellovibrio sp.
AATATCGAAAATGGATCCGATCAAAAACCGAAGGCTAATTTTCCTGTGTAAGTATTGGCTCCAAAAGCATTCGAGTACTCAGCACCCAGCGAAAAAAACAAAAGCTTTGCAGTGACGCCGGCAAAAAGCTGAGTTGTCGTCAAAGAGTTATCTGCTGACTGCGCAGTCGTGTAGCCAGGAGCAAAGATCGAAGTGCTCACTCCAGTCACATTCAAAGTATTTTTCGAAGTCAAGTATCCGACTCCGACATAAGGCTCAACAATTGGCAAGCTCGGACTCAAGAGCAGCTGTACACCGGTGACCGTATTCGTGTTTTGAACTGTCGCATTGGCTCCCGACATCACCTGAGTAAAGCTAAAGTTTGAATTCGAAGAAAATCCTCTCAGCGCCAAATTGAATGGCAAAAACTTCAACAAATCTTTATTGAGTGATAATTTGAGGGCAAGAGAAGTCGACTGGAAGTCACCGTTGCTAGAACTCTGTTTGGGAAGGATCATCGCCTCACCCGTCAAGCCAAAGGGAACACTCACGACTCCAAGGATGCCGGCGTGATAAAGATTGGGAAAGTCAGATCCGCTTTGCGCTTTGACGATTGAGCTGATGTTGGGAGTGGGTTCCTGTCCAGCCACCAAACCAACTTCAAATCCAAAAATTGCTCCCAAGGGTGCCGCACCCTGAACCGAGTGATGCATAAAATTTCCTGAAAGCTCGCGCGAGATTTTATCAAAATCATCACCACTCAAGTTCGTAAAAGTTGGAGCGGCATTCGCAGATTGAAAGGGAAGGATAAGGCTCAAAAGCAGCGGACTCAGAAGCCGCAGTTTTCGACCTATCGAAAACTCGCTTAGGTTTGATTTGTTTGACTGTTTTTCTGCCGTTCGTCCTGATTTCGAAAAAAATGTCATAAGTCCTCCAGACTTTTTTGTTTTGGATCCTTTAAATAAATTTAAACCGGTCGATGTGCACAGATACACAAGCAGTGCCCCTGTCCGTTGTTCACATGCCAATGTTTCGTATTGGATGGAATCTCCACGCGGTCTCCGGCACGCAAGAGAAACTGGTTTCCAGCGATATTAAAAAGCATCTCGCCTTCCACAACCATCCGCACTTCACCAAATGGATGTCGGTGCTCAGAAATTTTCACCTTCGGCTCGTACTCTTCTTCATAAGGTTCGAGGCCCTCAGATTCCATGAGAATTTTTGCTTGTTCTTTGTTCGGACTGATGGGGGCTTGCCAGCGTATGATCAACATGCGACAAGGTTACAAAACTTATTACGGAACAGCAATACACATGATTCATCTCTCAGGAATTACGAAGCAATACGGCAATAAAATTCTATACCGAAATGGCAGCTTCCAAATCAATGACGGCGAAAAAATCGGTCTAGTCGGACCCAATGGAGCCGGAAAAACCACCATTTTTCGAATCATAACAAATGAAGAGGGCTTCGATCAGGGTTCCGTTTCCAAATCCGATAAGCTAACCGTGGGTTATTTTTCGCAAAACATCGAAGAGATGGAGGGCCGATCCGCCCTGGAAGAGGTCAAAGCAGCGCACGCCGAGCTCCCACTCTTGCAAGCCGAGATGAAAAAGCTCGAGAAACGTCTGGAAGAGTCTGCAACCGAAAATGTGGCAGATGACGAAATGGCCCAAATCCTCGATCGATACGGCCATGTTCAGGGCGAGTTCGAGCGTCTGGGGGGCTACGACATCGAGACTCGTGCCGCCGAAATTCTCACCGGCCTAGGAATTGGCCCAGATGACTTCCATCGCCCTACCGAAAGTTTCAGTGGTGGATGGAAAATGAGAATCGCACTCGCCAAGATTTTAGCTTTGAATCCACAGGCACTCCTCATGGATGAGCCGACCAACCATCTAGATGTTGAAAGCATTGTCTGGCTGGAAGAGTGGCTGATGAATTACAAAGGCGCCCTCATCATGACAAGCCATGATCGAGACTTTATGAATCGTTTGGTCACCAAAATTGTCGAGATTTCCAATCAGCAAATCACGACATTCACAGGAAATTACGATTTTTATGAACGCGAAAAAAAAATTCGCATGGAGCAGCTGATTGCAGCGGCCAAAAGACAAGACGATATGCTCGCCAAAGAAGAAGAATTCATCGCTCGCTTTGCGGCCCGAGCCTCGCACGCCGCCCAAGTTCAATCCCGAGTCAAAAAGCTCGATAAAATCGATCGAATTGAAGTTCCTATCGAAGAGAGAGACATCAAATTCGAATGGCCAGAACCTCCCCGAGGAGGCGATGAGGTTGTCAAATTTGAAGCCCTCACCAAAATCTGGCCTCTGTCAGCCGGAAGAGAAAAGTTGGTTTTCGAAAATGCTACCGCTTTGGTTAAACGAATGGACCGAGTCGCAGTCGTTGGAGTCAACGGAGCCGGAAAATCCACTCTCTTGAAAATGATTGCAGGCGATACAAACCCAACCGGCGGCAAACTCCAGCTCGGCGCAGCCATCCAGTTAGGTTATTTTTCGCAAAATTCAATGGATGTCTTAAATCCTCAAAACACCGTCTTGGATGAAGTGCATTCAGCCATTCCCACGGCTGGATTGGGAGCAATCCGAACTCTCCTCGGGGCCTTCAAATTCTCAGGAGAGGACTCCGAAAAGAAAATTTCTGTGCTTTCAGGCGGAGAAAAAAGCAGAGTCGTCCTCGCCAAAATCCTAGCTCGCCCAGTAAATCTTCTAGTCTTAGACGAGCCAACAAATCACCTCGACATCAAGTCTCGAGAAACTTTGCTTGAAGCTATCAAAAACTTTCAAGGCACAGTGATGATCGTCAGCCATGACCGTTTTTTCTTACGAGAAATCACCACCCGAGTCTTCGAACTCGATCGCAGTCAGCTGCTGACTTTTGATGGCACCTACGAAGAATACTTTGAAAGAAAGATTTCTCGCGCGCGCAAAAAATAGCTGGTCCTGTTTCAAAATCGAAGTCGTCGCACTCAGCTCTTCTCACCGAACTCGTCTCATTACAGAACATGACCGCCTATTTTCAACTGAACCCCTATCAGTTCATTGGTAAGGCGAGGGCCAATTTATCATATTTAGAAGAAAAGCAGTCGTCTCTTGTTAAGTCCCTTGAGGGAGCTGTCGATAAAAATAATGACTAAGGGTACCACTTAAGGAGGCTCATTTGAGCGAGTCAGAAATGTCTCAAAAATCATCCCAAATGCTTGAAGAAATTTTAGCTTTTGTAGATAAATCAAACGGACTCTCCTCGAAAGTGACTGAGGGTGGTGCCGTTACAGTTCAGCAGCGCCTCGACGGAAAAGTTTTCCGGTTCACATTCGAAAGCCTCAACGAAGTTTTGCAAAGATTTGATGCCGACGGAAAGCAGTTTATACAAGTCAATTTTCAAACTGGAAATAAAGTTTTGTTTACAGACACTTTGGTTGGCTTCAAGCCTCGCGAAACCGTTGGCTTAGACATGAGTAAAATTCCTCGAGTTGTAACGACTCCAGATCTGGTCAGTGTTTTCGAAGCCATCGAAGACTCGCTAGGATCTGACCTCACTCCTGACCACGAAGTCGAAATTCTCAAAAAAGTGTTTACTGCCATTCTTCATGGTGGCGAGTCGGCAGGTTTTGACTTGTCTTTTGAAAAACGTTGGCTGGCGCGTCTAGTGCCAGGCAAATTCAAGGCTTCCGCATAAATATCAGGTAGTTAAAAAAATTATTGCTAAACTCCTCGGCACAATTGTTGCCAACTTTTCCAGCAAAATTTCATCGTCAAAAAAATAATCAGGCAAAATTTAAAAAATTATTGACCTTCAGGAGCTGCAAAGGCACAACCAGTCCACTTTGCGGGGGCATAGCTCAGCTGGGAGAGCATCTGATTTGCATTCAGAAGGTCGCAGGTTCGATCCCTGTTGCCTCCACCACTCAGCGCCTTTTTTTAAACAGTTTCCATCGAGAAAATCGATTCAAACTTTTTAAAAAAAGATGTTGACGAAGAGAATTGGTTTGATTAGAACTACTTCTCTCGCAAAATTTCGCTCTTTGAAAACTGAATAGCTAGATAAAGGTTTTTTGAATTCTCGAGAACATTAATTTGTTCTCACAAAAGTATTTGAGAAGTAAACAAACCAACAAACAATGAATTCTGTTCACACAGAAAACTAGCATTTGTTGAGTATCAGAATTTAAACTGGAGAGTTTGATTCTGGCTCAGAACAAACGCTGGCGGCGTGCCTAATACATGCAAGTC
>JAYUCD010000307.1:0-7253 GCA_043740515.1 Bdellovibrio sp.
CTACCTGCCAGATTTGCTGAAAGCCCACCCAGAGTCTTCGGCGGAATTGGCTCAAGCTTTTTTGCGCCAGGTGGCGCATCGTCTGGCCTCGCTTGCTGCGCAGTATATGCTCAGCGGATTTGTTCACGGAGTTTTGAATTCTGATAATATGAACATCACCGGCGAAAGTTTTGATTACGGGCCTTATCGCTTTTTACCCTATTATGATCCAAATTTTACGGCTGCTTATTTTGATCGCCAGGGACTGTATAGCTTTGGTCGCCAACCGACCAGCATCTATTGGAATGTGGCCCAATTGGCCAATTGTCTAGCGATGGCTTTTCCAGAAAACAACTTCCAAGCTTCGTCTGAAAGCTTCAGTTCTTTTTTCTCAAACGAGATGCAAAGTTTATTTTTTCAACGCTTGAATCTACAAACTGGAAGCGAAGTCGAAAACGAAGAAATCCTCAGTTCCTTCTTTTTATTTTTAGCTCAATCGAAGGCACCCTTTGAGCAAGCTTTTTATGACTGCCACTCGGGCTTGCTTTCAAAGCGCCGAAGCACTTCTCCTTCTAGAGATTTCTATCAAGGTGAGGAGTTTGAGAATTTGCTGAAGCATTTGGCCAAATTCAAAATTTTGAATTCGGAAATTTCAAAAGCAGCTTATTTTCAGAATAGCGCAGCCTGCACTCTTTTGATTGAGGAAATTGAAAGCATTTGGCGAGACATTGATCAAAAAGATGACTGGTCGAGCTTCGAGAAAAAGATCGACGAGATCCGCGCCTTTCGCGGACTTTATCAATACAGCTACAACTTTTCGTGAGGCGCTGAGCTCATAGCTCCAACAGAAGTCGCCGAATCAAGCACTCCCGGATCTTTCACGGCTCTGGAAAAAAGTCGACCAATCCATAATCTGAAATCATCAACAAATCCAAACGCCGCCGGCACCACGAGCAAGGTCAAGAAAGTGGAGCTGATCAGACCTCCGATGATGGCGACTCCCATGGATGTTCTTTGAGCCGAAGCTTCATTTAAACCAATGGCGATGGGAACCGTGCCGGCGATCAAGGCTAAACTTGTCATCAAGATTGGACGAAGTCTTGTTTTGCACGCGCGAACCAAAGCGGTGGATCGATCGATTCCCTCTTGCATCAACACATGCGTGTAATCGACCAAAAGGATCGAGTTTTTGGCCACCACTCCGAGCAACATCACGATGCCAATCATCGAGAAGAGATCAATTGATTTTCCGGTGATCAAGAGCGCGCCAAAAGCTCCGGTCATCGCTAGCGGAAGAGCCAACAAGATTGTCAAAGGTGTGATGAAACTTTCGTACAATGACGACAGCACCAGATAAATTAAGAGGACTCCTAAGCCCATGGCGAGCAGCATGTTTTGGATCAGGACTTTGAAGTCATCGGCTTGTCCAATGAATTCGTAGCTGATACCAGATGGAATTTTAAACTCACCTTCCGAATTAAGAACTTTTTCGATTTCAGAAGTGATGGTTCCCAAATTTCCGCCTGGACCCAAATTCGCATCGAGCATGATATATCGACCTTTATTCAAGCGATTGATCTGCGAGTATCCGAGAACATCTTTCGCCGTTGCCACTTTTGAAAGTGGAATCATATTGAAATTCACGTTCGGAACAGAGGTTTGATTGAACTGCTCTTTCAAATTGCGATCTTTTTCATTCATGCGAATTCGAATGTCGTACTCGTTGCCATTTTTTCGAAAGGTCGCAGGCACGATTCCCTCAAGGCGAGCTCTCAGCTCGGAACCGGCGACCACAGTTGAGACTCCTAAGGCTTCTGCTTTTTCGCGGTCGAAAACGACTTGGAATTCAGGCTTTCCAATTCGGTAATTGGTATCCGGATCGCTGATGCCAGGAATGGCAGAAATCTTAGGTTTGATTTTTTCCACATAGCTGCTGAGCTCTGGGAGATTCTCGCCGCGCAAAGTGAGCTGAATGATTTTTTGTGCTCCGCCGCTGATGTCCACATCTCCAATCGCAATGATCGCCTGAGATTTGAAGGCAGCGAGCGCCTCTCGGGCTTGAGTTTTAATCCCTGAAGTGTTGGCGTTTCGTTCTTTTCTCGGAACCAGTCGCACGTAGATGGTAGCTTTTGCAGCCTCTGGCCTGGTCGAGTAACCGGACACAGTGGATACCAATTGCACGGCTGGATTTTTCACGATCTCAGCTTCCACTTTTTGTGCGAAGGCTTTGGTGGCACTGATCGCTGTCCCCAAGGGCATTTCGATTTGCACTTGGAATTCACCGTTGTCTGGAGGCGGAAGAAAGTTCTTCGGGATCAGTGCCGCCATAAAAAGACTGCTGATAAATATTCCCAGCGCTCCAATTAAGACCAAGCCTCTGTGTCCCAAAGTCCAACGAACCGCTCGCTCGTAGATATTTTCAAGACGAGTTTGAAAGCGATCAAACACATTCAGCAACTTTGCAACCGGACCATTACCACGGTGCTGATCGGCCTTAGTCGCCAAATAAGTTGAAAGCATCGGAGCTACTGTAAATGCATCAAACAGAGAAATCAGCATGGTAAAGACAACGGTTAAACCAAATTGTTTGAAAAACTGGCCGATGATTCCATCCAAAAAAGCAATCGGCCCGAACACGGCGATTACCACCAATGTGGTGGCGAGCACGGCTTGTGAAACTTCTTTTGTACCTTGCAGGGAAGCTTCCATCGGAGTCTTGCCCATTTCAATGTGACGAAAAATATTTTCTCGCACAACGATAGCATCATCAATCAAAAGCCCAACAGCGAGAGAAAGTGCGAGCAAGGTTAAAATATTGATGGTGAAACCCATCGCAAACATAATGACAAAGCCACCCAGCAAAGAGTTAGGAAGTGCAAGCCCAGTGATAAAAGTAGATTTAGCTGAACCCAAAAAGACAAACACGACCAAGACGCAAAGAATGACTCCCATCAAAATCGAATCTCTCACATCCGCAATGTTCAAACGGATGGGCCGAGAGTTTTCCCGCACCAAATTCACTTTGGCATCGATGCCGCGAGTTTTCAGCAGATCGTTGGCTTTGAGAATCCGAGTCTGCACGAGATCGACAATCTTGACCGTGTTCGATCCAGACTGCTTGAAAACATTCAGGGAGATTGCTGGTTTTCTTTGGAAATGATCCTCTCGGGAGCTGAAGGAAAAGTCTGTCGCCTCATCTTCTAAACCTTCGGAGACTTGAGCCACACTGGAAAGTTTTACTCCTTGATCAGAGCCCAAAAAATTGATGTTCACATCTTTGATCGAATCAATCGATTCAAATTCGCCGTTGGCACGAACCACGGTTTCGTTGTTTGAATTTTCTAATTTTCCTAGAGGCACGTCTTTAGAAGTATTTTTAATTTTTTCTGCAATTTGCAGAAGTGAGATTTGATAATCTTGGAGCTTTTTCCGGTCGACCAAAACATGCACTTCACGTTTCCGCCCGCCGATAAGCTGCACAAGACCTACACCCGGTACGGTTTCAAATTGGTTTTTGATTGTTTGATCGACCAAATCGAAAAGCTCTGCCGATGGCAAAGAACTTGTCACCGCCAACTGGGCGATTGGCTGATCTGCTGGATCAAATCTTCGAATCACTGGCTCTTTGATATCCAGGGGCAATTTGTTTCGAATATTCCCCAGTCGCTGCCGAATCTGTTGCTCCATATCTTTGATATCTGTTCCAATTTTGAACATCATCGAGACAACGGAAACACCTTCGGCATTTTGCGAAAAAATTTTATCGATCCCGGCAAGGCTCCCGAGCTCATCTTCCATCGGCTTTGCGACGAGAGTCTCTAAATCTTGAGGTGAGGCTCCTGGATACAAGGTCTGAATAAAAATAGTTGGAAAGGTGACGTCTGGAAATAAATCCACACTCATTTTACTGTAGGAAAGAATTCCGAGCACCAACATCAAACTAACGATGCAAGTGATAAAAATCGGCCGCTTAATGGCTAGCGCTGGGAGATTCATGTTCCCTCCGGAACTTTAAAAAAGAGCCGCCCTTGGGACTCTAATTTTCGATGTTCAGCTTTTAGTTTTGTCAGGCTCAATTCGGCTTCGGCGGCATCTTGCTCAGCTAAAATCACATTCGATGTGATCGATCGCCCCTTGTTAAATTTTTCACGCTCAGCTGCCGCTTTTGCCGTTTGGATGTGACTGATATTTTGTGCTGCATGGATCTTCCATCCCAATTCGGTCGATCGCCGGTTGATTTCACTCCAGCTGGTTTCACTTTCACGCAACGAATGCTCTTTCTTGAGACTGGAAGCCAGAGCATCTTTCCGAGCCGAATCACGCAAAGAATTTTTGCTTTCCCAATCCAAAAGCCAACTAAAATTCACGCCAACCGAAGCCACTGGATGATCCGAATCAGTCATGCGTCTGGCGGCGGCAGGATCTGTCGAATCGTAGCCATTGGTTTTGTATTGGCCTTGGACAGTGAGGTCTGGCCTGACTTTTTCTAAAGCCTCCTCTGCATTGATCCTTGTCACTTCGGCATTCAAAACAGAAAGGTAAGCGTCCATGCGAAGAATGCGACCCGAGCTTCCTACCACAAAACTTGTCAGAGGTCTCGCCTGCTCGAGACTGCCCTCGAGATGTGGAACAGCCTCACCTTGGGGAAGTTCGATTTCATCCGCCAATTTTTTCTGTGCAGCTAGCAAATCATCCGCCGAGTTCATCAACTGCAGCTCTCGCACGGCCACCAAACTTTGGGCGTTCAAGACGTCAGCATTGTCACCAATTCCATTTCCGGCTCGTCGTTGAACCCAACCGACAATTTTTTTAGCTCGCTCAAGACTTGCTCTGCGGAGATCAAGCTCTGCTTGCAAATACATAAGATCCCAGAAGACATCTTCGGCCTCAATTAGAGATTGTCGCGCCTTTAAATCATAAGATAGCTTTTCTGAGCGCTGCTGAGAGATTTCTCTTTGCCATCTCAGCTTGGTGGACCGGCCGAAAAAATCTTTCCAAAGAGATTGAGAAAGCGATAGAGCCAAAGTACCTGTGTGCTGCTCGAAGGAAGCGGCTCCAGCTGGTAAAAAATTTCCCTCTATATTGGCCGACTGAACCGAAGCCTGAATCCCTGCAGTCGTTCCACTGGAGAATTTTTTGTTGAAGCCCAAGCTTGATTGCCGAATTTGAGTGTGAGTTGTTCCACCGAAAAAACTTTGCTGCAAGGATTTGTCATCCAAATAAGTTTCAGAGGCAGTTAGAACAGGCGACAATTCCAAATTGGCTTGCTCGTAACGCGAAGAGGCTGCTTCGGTCGAAGCGTCTAGCGAGAGAAAAAGTTTGTTCTTCAGCTTTACCTGATTGAGATAGTCATTCAAGTTCAAGGCCTGAGAAGTCGGTGACAGAAAAAGCAAACTGAAACAGAGGGCACAGATTTTTTTCATTGCATCACGCCTTCGACGAATAGAATGTAGATCTGATCAATATACGCTTTAAGATCTTGGGGAATCAGCGGAATTTTTTGTTTAGGCCGAACCGAACACTGATTGACGTGGACATACATATCGGTTGCGTGAACCATCGAGAAAAAAATAATATAGGGATTGAGTTCTTTTTTGACGATTCCTTTTTCTTGACCTTTTCGATAAAGCGAAACCACTCGCTCAAGAATCTTTGAAAAAACATCTTCGTAAACATCTTTGGCGTGAGGCAGACCTGCCATCATTTCTCGCTGAAGTAGGATATTGATTTCGGGGCGCCGAAACTTCAGCGGAATCAAGCCTTCTAAAAAAATCCGCATGGCCTTTCGGAACTTGGCTCGGGTCAAGTTGTTCAAGTCGAGGCTATCAATCAAGGTATTGATTCGCCCTCCAGCCTCTTGGGCGTATTCGGAAATAACAGCTCTGTAGAGCCCCTCTTTGCCGCCAAAGTAATAACTGATCAAACTGATGTTCAAATCAGCGGCCTTGGCAATCTCTCTGGTGCTCGTGCCCTCGAGGCCCTTTTCAGAAAAGAGCACAGTTGCAGCAAGCAAGACTCGAGCTCGAGCCGAATCATCGATTGGCAATGCCAATTGGTTCAGAGCTCGAGGACGCAACTTTTTTTTCGGCAATGGCAGCGTGAGATTTTGTTGGCATGTTCAACAAACTAATTCAAACGTTTGATTGAAACAAGTGCATTTCAATCATTTGATTGAATCGCGACAACCTAAAAGCCGCAGCTTGGCAGAGTTTTTATAGAATTTCGAGCAGATGCTTCATTTCCAGCGGCCTTGAGACTGTGATAGTGCCCACCGGTTTTTTTTTCGGGTCTTCGAGCGCTCGTGAGGACAACTCAATTTGAACCAGCTTTCCATTTCGGCGCACCATGGTCGATTGCACAACCTGATGGTAGCCTTGATTGAAAATGGTTTCGATTCCTGCTTGAGCTTTGACATGAATCTCTTTTGGATAAATATCAAAGATGGTTTTGCCAATCAATTCACCGTAGGAATAGCCCAGAACGGCATGCAAGGCTTCGTTGGCCATCTGGATAATTCCTTGATGATTCACCGAATGCATCATCAAAGGACTTTTGGAAAAAAAGTTTTCATAGAGATAAAGTTGGGAGCGGATATCCTCGAGTGTGGATCCATGAGAAGGAGCTCCGTGCGATTTTGCACCAGGGTGACCTGCCAAGTAGGGAAGAATATCCTTGGTGGTAATATGCCCAATCATGCTCCCCTGATCATCGATCACGAAAACTCGATTCCCTACAGCGGTCATCAATTTTTTCACGATCTCAGCAAATGGCTCAGTCTCTTGAATCAACTGCGCAGGCTCAAAGCAATCGCGGTAAAAAATCAACGAGTCTTTGTTTGTTTGGGTTTGATAGCGCAAGAAAACCCGCACCAGATTGCCTTCGGTCAAGATTCCTTGCATTCGATCTTTGGTTGCAGCAACAGCAGCAAAATGCTGAGGATGCGTTTCAAAAAATTTAATCGCCTCCATCACCGTCGAGTCAAAAGAAAGAGCCGGGGTCGAGGGGTTCATGAAATCTTTGGCAGTCAACATAGCAAGCTCGCCTTTCAAATATCGTCCTAAAAACAGGTTTCATTTTAGGGCATCCACCATCCCAGTCACGAGCAAATAGGTTGCGAATTCTCTTTTCCGACTTTCCCCAGGACAAAAGGCTCGCATCTTAACCGAATCAAAAGGCTCGTTGTGACCTGGCCGGCTTAAATTGGTCCAGATTCAATGTTAGTCTGGGCCCAAAGAAAGAGGTCAATTATGGGCAGAAAGAACTATAAGGCAGAG
>JAYUCD010000308.1:0-19736 GCA_043740515.1 Bdellovibrio sp.
CAGGAAAGCCTGCGAATCAAGGCTGACGAATCCTTGACTGTGTCGGAGCTTCATTTAAATCCACAGGACTTGAGCAAGAACCCTGAAGCAGCACTTGAGCAACTGATTTATATGAGCAGTCAGACCAGTCAGTTGACGGTGGTACCAAAGGAAACTTTGGAAAAAAATGAAATGGTCTTAGGGCTTCCTCTGAAGGATGGCTACATTTTGGAAATGACTTATTCTTCTAAGTCTCAAGTCGAACCCACTTTTACTTTGGACAAAATTGAAATGGTCTCGCCAACGGGTCGGCAAACTCTGCTTAAAAACGCTCTTAAATTTGATCAGTTGATGCTTAAAGAATCAAAATTGAAACTGGAAGGTATTTTTCCGGTGGGCTATTCAATCGAAGCGAACTTGCCTTTGAAAATTGATGGCGCTGTTCTTGAGAATTATACTAGAAAAATTCTTCCCTATTTGCCTCTGTTTAAAAAAAGCGAGCTGGCTGAAATATCCAAGACAAAAAGCCTGAAAAGATTTCGTTTCGAGATTCAATACCGCGCTATCAAACATTTGATCTTTGAAGCCCTGTTGAGCAAGTCCAGTGTGCGAAAGATTTTTCAATATAGCATTTTCATTGGAATTGGCTTTGGCGCTGCCAACGGTTTTCATTTCAGAGATTTGGCTCCACCCGTGACTCCATCCACAAGTATTTCTTGGTTGAAGGAAATGAATGGAAATCTCGCAACGAATTTGAAGATGCCTGCGAACGCAAGCACTCAATCTGAACTGCAATCTCTCAATCAGGAGCTGAATCAACAGATGATGATTTATCCAGCTCGCGTCAAACTGCAGACTCAGGACCTTCCTTTTCTCGTCCAAAAAGGAATGAAAGTCAGTGAAAATCAATTTGCCTGGATTCTCGAAGATACAAAAGCTCAGCAAACTTACCTTGTCTTTTCCAGAGGGCACGCCAATGGGTCGATCGAATATTTTTCTTTGGCGATCAATCCACAGACTTATCCCAACCTCATTAGCCGCATGGAAAAGGCTGGTTTTAAAATGGAGCTCAAATAGCTGCCAATAACTTGATTCATTCTTTTTTAAAGAATTGAGATTTTTTTACAAGGCTCTCTCACTGAAAGGTTTATATGATAACGAAATTAGTAACATCCGCACTTGCTGTGTTTGCTTTCCAATCTTTTGCATTAGCACTGACTGGCCCTGAGCTAGCGGCCAGAACAAGCAGTAAATATCAAACTATTGATGTTGGAGTCGCCGTCCATTTTGACTCGGCTCGCGGAGTCAAATATTTAACTCCCCAAGAGAAGGAACAGCGTCGAGTGATTATCCAAAACGGAGTTGTGTATTCGAGTCAAAATGAAGTCGTGCGCGAGGGCGTGGTTCTGGATAACAAATCCACTCTTCAAGGCAATGAAAAGCCGGAAAAAATCACCTACGTGATGGATAGCGCTGGAAATTTCTATTTATTTGACGAAAATGCAACTCCGAGCATTCGTCATTCAAGTATCTTGAGCGCGGAACCTGTTGCCGGAGCTGGTGAACTGATGACTGATGACCAAGGTCATATCACCTACGTTGATGATAACAGCGGACATTACGCAACTTCGGATTTGTTTGAGACCAATGTTTTAGAAGCACTCAAAGCAGATGGCGTGGACCTTTCTCAAGTCACGGCGGCCAAAGACTTCAAAGCTAAAAAGAAATTAAGAAAATTACAAAAAGCTGCCAACTGATTTTCCGAATGAGCCCTCAAGTTGCAATGTTTATGAATGACCGAGAAAACGAACCCCTCGCGAAGGATTTAAAAATGAAAACAGGCTTTCAAATCTTCATGATTCTCTTTGCTCTCTCGGCCCCGGCGTTGGGAGCCTCATTAAGCTGCCAACCGGTGGGAGCCTCACACTCATCGATCAAGCAGCATATTTTTTGCGGCGTTCCTGATCAGTGCGTCTTCCAATCGCAAAATGATATCAATGGAAAGCCGACCAACACTCCTCTCAGTTTTGACCCCACTTCGGCAACTCGAACATCAGCTCACTATTACAATTCAGCCGCTAAACTTTCTGTAATCTTAACTACCAACCCGAAAGGCCAAGCCGTGCTTGCCCGTGTTTTCACAGGCACAGGACTAGTCGCCACTTGCCAATAAAATGAGTGAGCAAAGAATCATCGAACTTGAAATGAAAATTTCTCATCAAGAGCAAGCTTTGGAAGAGCTTCGGCAGGCGCTTTTCGAGCATCACCTGATGATTGAGAAATTAGAAAAAAATCTACAAATGCTAAAAGACCGTTTTGAAATCGCCACTGGCGCGGGACCGGAAATGGGTCCCGCCAACGAAAAGCCTCCCCACTACTGATCGAGCGATGGACCTCACCACTGCCTTCGAAATTGGCAAAATCCCAAGCCTCTTGGTCAAATTGACACATGCGGAAGTGATTCAGACGCTTCTGTGTCACTCCCTCTCTTCTGTCTGGCTTGATGCATTTTGCTCCACTTGACATATTCCGAAGCGAATGGTCCAACCAGAGTGTAAAAATGCAGAACTTAATCTGCTAATTTAAGGAGAATCTATGAAAAAGATCGTTGCAATGCTTGTATCTGCTATGTTCGTTGGATCTGTTGTTATGGCTACTGATGCTGAACACACAGACAAGACAACTACTGACACAACAAAAAATCCAATCACTGGAACTAAGACAACAACTAAAAAGCATCACAAAAAAATGAAGCACGACGGTGCGTCTGCTGATGCAACTACTAAAGAGACGACAAAAGAAATGAAAAACGGAACTGTTGAGAAATCAACTAAAACTGAGACTGATTCTGCTACTAAGCACTAGTCGAAGTATCCACATTCAAAAGTGGAGCGTTTGAAAAGAAAAAAGGGAACTGAAAAGTTCCCTTTTTTTATTTCTTATTTGCTATTTGGCGGCTGGATTTCTCAGATTGACCTGCTTGACCTGAGAAAGAAATATTTTTTCCCTCAGCCGCAGTTTTTCATAATTCTTTTGTGACTTTAAGAGCGTCAGTATGTTGGCAGTTTCTGCTGCTTCTGCATCCTGCATTCGCTTCAGTCCCTCTTCCAGATATTTCATCTCAACCGAAGATCGAAGCACAACCAACTGCTTGATCAGCTTTGTTTCCATACCGATAAAGCGAACCATGCTTTCTTCATTCAACTTCAACTCTTTGACGAAAAATTCATTCAAGTTCAGGGCCCACTGATCTTGCAGCTGATTATCGAGCTTCATTTCGACATATTGCTCTTTGAAGAGAATATTGTCCGTATAGGTCTGGCGATAATCCTTGTTCATCTGCGGCTTGTACTGACTTTCCTCTTTCTTTTGCTCGATCAGCTTCTCAGTGAACTGAACCTGATCCTGCACCGTCTCACTGGAAGTTTTAATGAGAAAGACCAGGAGAGCGATCGCGCTGGCAGCTGCACTCCAACGAAACAACTTGGAACTGACAAATGACTTCTTGAGATTTGAGTCGGAAGCCAAACGCAAGTCTGCACTTTCCAAAGGAATAATTTCAGATTTGAAAAGATGTGTGAGCTCTTCACTGAGCTTTTGACTGACCGAATGAAGCTTGGAACCGTCTAAGGCGCCAGGTGAGAACTCTGTGATCTGGGAGATGATCAATTTTTCCATACGACCTGCAAGCTCTTGAGCTTTGGATGAAAACATCTGCGCCAGCTTTTTTGTCGCATCGACTCGGGCCAAGTCCAATTCTTCAAAAGTTTTTCGTTTCAAAAGATCGAGATCGGTTTCGGAGCGTGTATTTTTCTCGCTCAACTGTGCCGTTGCCAGTTCAATTGATTTAAATTTTGCTTCAGCCCGAGCGATGTCCTCACTGAGGCTGATTTGCTTTTGATTTTCAATTGTCAAGTTTTGAACTTTTACTGTCAGCTCAGCTAATTCTTTTTCGGCTGAAGCTTTTTTCTGAAGCAGCCAATCTTGCTCCGAATTCTGCTTCGCAATGAGATCTTGCAAACTCTGCTTTTTGCTCGACAACTTGGTCAGCTCGATTTGAAATGCCTGCTCGAGTTCTGCTATCTTCAGTTTTGCTTCAATCATCGCTGAGTCGATTAAATTCCGATTTGCAAGCTGACCTTCTCTTTCAATTTTTTCTCGAAGCTCAGCCAAGGTTGTTTTCATCTCTCTATCTTGTTGCTCGATCAAGGTGGCAACTCGGATCTTAGCCGAGTCCATCATCTCGGTCACATCGGCTCGACATTTCTGTCGCATTTGCTCTGAGACTTCTCGAGCCTGGTTTAATAGCTTTGATGATTCTGCTTCCGCATCGGCAACCAGCGCCTGACACCTTTTTTGGGCATCGGCTTTGGCCTGCTCCGCCTTCATCAGCTCAGCTTGCCTGAGTTCGTCTAAATCTTTGTGGGCCTTCTGTAAAATCTGATCTGCCTCGACTTGAGCTTTGATCTTCAGGTCGTTGATTATTTCTCTGGTCGAAGCAGGAATTTGACTGAGCATTCTTTCTTTTTGCTGGGCAATTTCAGTCGTCAGTTCGGCCAATCCAGTTTCTCTCATCTGGGTCAGCTCAGCTTTTACTATTTCTAATTTTTCGGCGCCGTATTTTCTCACTTGCTCGAGCGCCTTGGCCTTGAGCTCCTGGCTTTCCTCCGCCGCTTTAAGCCGGGCCGCCTCAATGACTCTTTGAGCCTCGACCTTGGCATTCTCCATCAAGGAATTAACCTGCGTCTGGACTGCTCCAGTCATCACCGACAGAATATTTTGATTGAATTGAGGAAGATAAGATTCAAATTTCTCAAATTCCACGGGCCTTTCGATCAATTCAATTTTTAACACCTCTGCCGAAGTCCCTAAGCGAATGGGAGTGTTGCTATCGACTGGAACTCGTTCTTTTGGCTTCAATTGAGTCGCATGAACAAAGGAACCATTGGCTGATTGCAAATCTTCAACGTAGATCTGGTCGCCTTGAATCTCGACGAGCAAATGTTTCCGGCTGATGGATGGTGAGAGTAAAATAATTTCCGCATCAGGCGATCGCCCAATAGAAAAACGCAACCGATCCACGAGGTGAACTCGAGATTCGGTCGGTGTTGTAATTCGAATCAAAGGCAAATATTTTTTTGCCATTTCGATTTCTGCCTCTCAGGTCTTTCTTATCAAGCCGATTTTGGTTCTGAATCCGAATCACGATCAAAGGGCCGTTTTGAAATTTCTTCAAGCAATGCACTTTCTGCAAGTGCCTCTAGAGGATCCCGATTTTCATTGAAAACTTTGAGATCCGTTGGAACTTCGTTTGTATGCGCCCGGTTCCAAAGAAGATCGAGTGAATTTTCGAAACGATCGACGATGTCGACAAAAATGCGATCCGGATTAAACAAAGTGTTCACCATCGTCATCAACACGCTGAAGAAGATTCCAAGTAAGGAGGCTCCCATGGAAAGTGAAATCTCCACCAAAAAGCGGTCCATCACAGCTTTCGTCTTTTCAGGATCTTGCAGATCCATTCCGCTGAGCTCAGGCAGACCCTTCATCACTCCCAAAAACGTCCCGAAAATTCCACCGATCACGAACAGGCCTGGAAGGATATTTAAGACTTCGTTTGTGCCAACTGTTGGAATCACTCCAAAGATACGATTGAAGCAAGGATTCTTGGCAAAGGTGTTTTTGGTGATATTCACCAGCTTTGGCGGTTGCATGCCGTATTTGAGAAAGCGGATTTGCTTCAAGACATCATGAACCATCCAAGCACAGCCAGCCTTGATAAGAAACAAGCGGTCCGTCAACGACATCACGGCGTCTGGCTTTCGACGCTTGAACTTTTCGCGATTTTCAAAGACTTCAAAGAAAGTTTTCTCAAGCAAGCGCTTGGTAATGATATAAAAAGATTGGGATTGCGAAATGCTTTTTGCTTCCTTTTCCAAAAATCGACCGGTTCGCTTTTCAAACTCGCGGGCGAACCATTCGTGTCGCTTCACTGTGCTGTAAACGAGCAGTCGGAGCGCCACTCCGAGTACAAAACCAAGGATCATGACAGGAAAGTGCCAAGCCTTTGAAACATTCACGAGACCTTCGATAAATCCGTGAACTAAACTGTTGAAATCCATACTCACCCCTTTAAAAATTAATCTTTTAAATTGAATTTAATAATCACACTTTGCAATTTAGCGCAGTCGTTCTTCTCACAGAAAGATTTGGAGGACTCGGCAGCTAAGCCTCGACCCGCATTTGGATTGGAAAGAAAACTTCGTCCAGTGACTTTCACCAAAGGGAGAAGTTCCTTTTGGTGCTGAAATGTCATTTTGCTTTGATCAAAGACCACATTAAAAATTGACTTCGCTCTTGAGTAACTCAAATCCAAATTGTAATTGACCGCAATCCGGTCTTTTGGATCGAGGCTTCTTGGATCAATAAATTTCCCTTTGTAAGTTGGGGAAGCAAAGCCTACGATTTCGACATTTTGAATCTTGCTCGCAACTTTGGGATCTTGAAACAGACTTTTCGAGTAAGCAGGAATCGTTTTCTGCAAAATCGCCAGCATCTCCGGCTTCAGCTCGGCACGGTCACGGTCGAAATAATTATTTCCGAAAGACAGTAAAACGTCACCTGTCCCTAAATCAACATCAGCTTTGACTCCAGCTGCTGCGAAATTTTTCTGAATCTGCGACGCGAGCTTCTTTCGCGCATTGAGATTCTCTTGCGCGTTTGCTAAAGCCGCTTCGGTAGCCTTCATCTGACCATTTAATTTGGCAATTTGACCAGCTAAAGCTCGAGCTTTGCCATCTGCTTCTGCTTTAAACTGAGCTTCGCGAGCCGCTTTGGCAGCGCCCGAAAGTTTTTCCTTAGCCAGGGCTGATTCGAACGCTGTTTTGTCTTTTGCCCGCTGACCGTTGAAGTCACCTTGCAGTTTATTGATTTGATTGCTGTAAGCAACTTGCTCAGCTTGCATCTTCCCTTGAAGTGCAGACTTTTCTTCGCCCAGCTTGCTGACATTGGCTTGCGCTTGATTCAACTCACCGCTGGTTTTGCTCAACTGTTGATTCACGGTGCTCAGCTGCTGAGCCACTGCCTGATTTTTCTGGCGAAGCGCTTCGACCTGGGAGCCTGTTTCTTTTTCCAATTGCTTCTTTTGCTTTTCAAAATTTTTCTGAGTGATTTTTTGATGCTTAAAAGATGCCTTCAACATTTTCAGCTTCTGATCCAAACTGGAATTCAGTCCAGCAATTTTCTGTTCGCCCAACGCTAACTGCGCCTTCTTTTCGCCAACAGTTTGCGCCAGAGTCTGAATCTCTGCCTGATTGCTTTCCAGTTGTTGATCTTTGTTAACGATCAACTGATCTCTCGTTTTGATCCGTCCTTTTGCAACCAAATTTGAATTGATAATATTTCGAACCATCTGCTGATATTTATTGAGAGCTCGCTCTTTTTTCTCGTGATCCATGGCTTGCTTTCGCAACTCGTTTTTTTCTTGATCAGCTTTGCTCTGCAAAAGATCTAGCTGATCCATCAGTTCTTGATAAGAAGCGGAATCATCTTTGGTCGCTGACTTGTCTAAATAATCTTGTTTCAAAGCTTCATACACTTTGAGCTGTTGTTTCAGGTCCTCATTTTCATGCGCAATTTTTTGACTTTCGATGTGACTCTGAATTCCGTCAGTGCTTTGTCGTAAACTGACTGTCACATAGAGAAGCAAAAAAATGATCGACAAACCCAGAAACAAATCTGAATAGGACGTCCACATCGACCCATGGCCGTCTGAACCTTTGTGCTTTTGATAATTGAAAGACACACTCACCTCATGGCTAAATAAAAGCATTTCTCAGCTTTCTTATTCGGCGAGGTTTTCTCAGAGATAGAGTCTGGTTGCTTCGATCCTTGGTCTAGATTGCAGCGGAATACAGTCTAATTGCTGTCACATTCCTAAAAAAATCCGAGACCCTGGGATCCAGAACTGGCCGAAGGTCTTCGTTGTGTGCTGAATTGGAGATTCAAAAATTACATTCGCTCAGGAGTAGGGATTCCCAGCAAAGCCAGTCCCCGCTTCATCACCGAGCCCGCCGCTTCGCTGAGTGCAAGTCGCGCCTCTTTCAATTCCACTGTCTCGGCTTGGCCGATGCTACAGTCATGATAAAACCCATTGAAGGCTTTGGCGCATTCATACAAATAGGTACAAAGCGTGTGTGGCTTGTATTGCTCAGTTGCCGACAAAACGACTGAATGAAAGCTCATCAGATGTTGCATCAGTTTTCGCTCCGTCGGATGTTGCAAAAGTTTCCACTGAAGATCCGAGCGCTCTCGCAGTGGCTTTCCGCTCGTGGCAGACAGCTTGCGCACCAAGCTTTGAATTCGCGCCACCGAATATTGAATGAAGGGCCCGGACTCGCCGTCAATCTTCAGCCATTCATTCATATCGAAAACGATTTTTTTATTGGTGTCCATTCGAAGCATTCCATATTTGATCGCACCCTGCGCCACTTCGGTCGCAACTTTGTCGATCTCACTTGGACTCCAGTCAGCCTGATAACGTGCGAGGAAGTTTTCTTTCACTGCGGCTTCCATTTTATGAACCAACTCGAGCAAAGGAACGATATTCCCCTTTCGAGAACTCATCGCACCGTCAGGCAGCTCAACGAAATTATATTTAAGATGAAAACAGTCTTTGGCTTGGGGAAAACCAATTTTGTCGAGGACTTTGAAAACCTGTTTAAAATGCAATTCCTGGCGAAGATCGACCACGACAATATTTTTTTCGATCTTGAAGTCTTGAAACTTTCGCCGAGCCAGCTCGACGTCTTTGGTGGCATACAATCCGGTGCCGTCGCTTTTTAAGAGCAGGCAAAATCCTAAGCCCTCGGCTTCAAGATTCATCCCGACGGCTCCTTCTGAGCGTACCAACAAGCCCTTTTCCAGCAATTCTTTAGCGTAGCGAACAGAATCGGAATCCACATCCGATTCCCAGTACCATTGATCAAAAGTGATTCCGGCCCAAGCATAAACCTGCTTCATCAACTCTAAAGACCATGCTTTGGTTTCCAGCCAAAGATCGTAATAAGCTCCGGACTTGCTCTCCAGTTGTTTGAGAATTTCAGTCAGCTGCTCTCGATTGACGGCTTCTTTCGCACTGCCAATTTCATCTTCCAATTTAAGATGCGCTTTCGAGTAAATCTGCCCGAGCCACTGTCCTCGATTGGTTTCAGGTATCGTTTCTTGATTGTAATACTTTAAATACCAAAGGCATTTCGCTACATGGGTTCCCACATCGCCAGGAAAGGTGCTTGAAACAATAGCATAGCCGCAGTAGCGGTGCATGCGCACCAATGAGTCCCCGAGACAGGCATTTCTCATATGCCCCACATGCAGCTCTTTATGGGTATTGGGCTGAGAAAATTCGATCATTGTTTTAGCTGTGTGCTCGGTCAATTTTTGTTGAAAGTGCTGGCCACTTAAAATCGGCTCCAGCAGAAGCTCACCGATTTTTTCGCTGCGGAATTTAAAGTTGAGATAAGGGCCGACGGCCTGCAAAGAAATCAAATCTGAATCTTCAGGATTTTGCTTCTTCAAAGCCAGAGCCAAATCTTGCGCGACCATTGCTGGCGATCTTTTCAAATTTTTAGCTAAGATAAAGCAGCCTAAAGACAAATCACCCAAATCAGTGTTGGGAGGATCAACAAGCTCATGGGGTTGAATGCTGCACCCAATGCCTGCAAGCTTGCGAGCGACGAGATTTCTCAGTGGATCATGCTGTGTTTGCATGTAGTCAAAGTTATCTTATTTCGAGTGCTTTGGCCACGGCCTTTTCGGCATTGATCAATCCAGCACCCGATTCTTCTGATGGGTTGAGCGGTGTCGCGGTCGATTTCAAAATGTTTCGAGCCTGCTCCGGGCTGATAGATTTTTTTGCACTTCGGATCAGAGCCATTGTCCCACTGACATGGGGGCAAGCCATTGAAGTTCCAGAAAAGCTAGAGTAATCATCGGCCGAGGTTTGAATCTTGATGCTCACCGATTGCTTTCCCTGAGCCAGCTGAGCTTCGATTTTTTCGCCCACCACTTGCTCCAGCATGATCACAGGAATGCTCAAAAGACTTCCGTCGTCCGTTGCTCCACCCGTGAGAAGTCCCGGCTGGTTATTCACCAGGATCACTCCCGCCACGTGAGCTGCCAGAGCGTTGCTGACTTTTTCTGTAAATGAAATTTCACCTCGGTTGATCAAAGCAAAATGACCTGTGAAATCTTGCCCCGAGAATTCATTGGGCTTTCCAAATCCGGCAGGAATGATTTCTTTTTGTAAATCTTTTTGGAAGGAAGATCCCAAAAAGCAAGTGGCTGAGACGACTTCTTCGCTGGAACTGGAGGTGCTCAGGCGGGCTTCAGCCCGGCATCCTGTTCCTTTAGGAACTGAAGAACGAATCTCGACCCCGGGGGCAACAACCGCCAATTCAGGTCCCCACTGAGAAAACGAAGCTCGTTTGAAATTCAAGTCGATCGCTCCAACTGCCAGGACTCCAGGAAAAGCTGCTGGAAATCCAACGCTGTTTTTTCCACCATTTCCAGAGGCTGCAACAACGATCACTCCCGCGGCTTCAGCTCGAGCCAAGGCTTCTTTTTCGACGCTCGTTTGAACGTCGCTTCCTAAAGAAAGATTCAGCACGTCGACCTTTTTTTCGATCGCCCAATTTATTCCCTCGGTAACATGAATGCTTGAGCAACCATTTTCGCTGCAGACTCGGCCTATCAAAAGCATGGAAAGCGGCGCGACGCCACTGAATCCTGAACTCAGTTCCCGCCCCAAAATAATTCCTGAAACATGCGTCCCATGCCCTAAGTGATCTGCTGCCGGATAAGGAGTGTTTCCATCACCGACAAAATCTTTCATCTCCTCCATCTGTCCCTCAATGGCTGGATGAAACTGATCGATCCCCGTATCCAAAACCATCACTCTGCTACCAAGGCCCTTGTCGCCTAACGCCCAAGCTTCGGGAGCTCGAACAGCGGCCACTCCCCAAGGCACCCCTGCCGCAGCGAAAGTTTGAGATTTGGCTCTGCCTGAAGTTGAAAGAAATTTCCAAGCGGATGAGAATTCGTGAGGCGTTAAGCTTTCATTGCGGAAAAGTTCAGGGGCAGGATGAAAATATTCTTTCTCCACAACCACCGTGGAAGGAAAGCCAGAGCCCGTATTCCAGTGAGGCCGAGAAGTACTGATGACCATGGTTTGGACATGGACGAGAGAAGCTTGAATTTGATAGTCAGAAAACGGGCTCGCAAATGTCTTTTTCAATCCACCGACGTCGTTGAGAACCCATTGAGAATGCAATTGATTGAAATTCTGGACGTCTTTGAAAATAACGGCATACCGCGTAGCAAATGAATTGCCCGCATATAGCATGACTGCGGCCAAAATTATTTTCACTTATCCCCCTGCCCATTCGCTTTAATTTCGACATAGAACATCCTTGAGTTTTCATATCAAGCGGATTCGAAGGACAACTAACGCAGAGCCTAAATCATCAGGGAGGACTTTTAAAGTATTCCATTCAATCCTTGCGACCTCTCCGGCAAAGTCCTTAAACTCAACGAATAATTTCAATAGGCAGAGGCCGAATGATTTGGTTGTTAATTTTTCCATTGCTCACGGGATTACTCATCATTCTCAGCTGGTTCAACCACTGGGTGTCCATTTTGACTGTGGTCCCAGATGGGCCGCCGATGGTCTTCAATACAGCTCTGTGCCTTGTTTTGCTGGCTTTTTCAGGCCTCAGCCTCAAGTCCTCGAATTCCAAAGTCGCTTTTCTGCGAAAGTCTTGGATGCTCGTCTTTGTCATTTCCGGGCTAACAATACTTCAGTATCTTTTGCATCAAAATTACGGCCTCGACGAATTGTTTGTTCAATCCTATGTGGAAACTTTGCTTTATAGCCCCGGCCGAATGGCGCTATCAACAGCGATCTGCCTTTTGATTTCGAGCCTGAGCTTCGCCATTTTAGGATCTCAATTACGCACACAGACTGTCTTCGGCCTCTTCTGCTTTGCAAGCTTCGGAATTGTTTTTATTTTGGCTTCACTGGCGACGCTAAGCTACCTTTTCAATTTTGCTATGACAAGTTTTGATGCTTACGCGCGGATGGCATTGCTGACAGCAATGTGTTTCACGGTTATCGCAGTTGTGGGCCTGAGACTATCTGCCCTTGCGCTTTTTGCACAAAGACGCCGTCGCTTTTTCAACTATGCCCTCAAGATTGGACTTTGCGTTTTTTTACTGGGCAGCTTTTTCTGGCAAATTTTACTTCAACGATCGGCTGAGCACATTCGAGAAAATCTGAAAGCTGAAACTGAAATTCGGCGGGCAAGTTTAGAAGCGTCGATGAATGCGCACTTGAAAAGCATGCAAGCTCTCCAGGTGCCGGGGTCAGCAGCTCAAATTCAAAATTTAAATTGGGGACCTGGTCTAGATTCTCTTCGGGCCATCGTGCGCCTTAGTCGAAGTCCACAGATGCTTTGGCTCAGTGGCCAACCTGCGACTGAGCGTGAGCTGCTTCTCTTGCAACAGCAAACCGCGGATCTACGCAAAAAAACTTCAGATGAACAATCCTTCTTTGCCAACCTCAATTTTCAACGGGACCGCTGGATGGGGTTTATTGATAAAGAAATTTTATTTCTTTATTCTCCAATAAATCTGCTGACGCAGGCTTTCCCGGTAGACCAATACCAGTATTTTCTGATCTCAGAAGGCCAGTTAATATTTTCCAGTGGAAGTGGAATTGTCACCCATTTTTCCGATTGGAAACTCACTCTTCCGCTGCAGATTGAAAATTCTCAATTGAAATTGGAAATCATTCCAACAGAGAAAACCTTGAACAATCTCAAGCGAGTTCACCCAGCGATCTATTTGGTCGGCGGCCTGTTGTTTTCGCTTGTTCTTTTGACGCTCATCTTTTTTCTACCCAGCTGGGAAGATAAATAAAATTTCAAGAGAACTGTGCGATAACATCTTGATACTTAAAATCAAAAGGTGCTAGCTTTTGCTCAAACTAAGGAGAAACCATCCATGAAAAATATGAAGCTGATAACCTTGTTCTTTGCGATTTTCTTTTCAACTCTTTTTGCCTGGGCAGGAGTTGATCTCAACTCGGCATCCGCCAAAGATCTCGAAAACTTGCCAGGAATTGGCGCAGTTGGCGCCAAAAATATCATGGCCGCCCGCCCCTTTAAATCCGTCGATGACTTGAAAAACGTCAAAGGCATCGGTGACGCCAAATTTGCAGCCTTAAAACCTTTGGTGCAAGTGACCCAGGCGCCCACAACAGCCGCTCCTGCAGCCGCGACTCCTGCCGTTCCGACCGCCGCAACCCCAGTCTCAACTTCGAAATCCAACCAAGCTCCAGCGACGGTCGTCAATATCAACAGCGCAAGCTTAGCCCAGCTTGAGGCACTTCCAGGTATCGGACCAGTCAAAGCGCAAGCTATCATGAAGGCACGCCCATTCACCAGCATCGATGACTTGAAAAAAGTTAAAGGCATCAAAGAAGCAACGATTGCTAAAATTCGTCCTTATGTTTCTGTTCAATAATTTAGAGTCAATAATTTTGGATTTATTTTCTAGAAAAGCGATAGGCTATTCAATTTCCAAACATATTGATGGTGGACTTGCATTAAACGCACTAAAGATGACCTACGAGCGACGAGGATGCCGGAAGAAATGTTGATCTCCGAGATACTCGGGCTCTATGTATATTATCGAATTCATCACCCAAAAGTGAAGAAGTTGGTTTTTTAGCTCTGTAAAATATTTTGCAAGCAATGGGGAGAATATCCTCATTAATAATATACAATCGGGCTTCCTTTTTCATGAAGACTCGCCAATTCCCTCAGGGTCAATTCAAAGATGGGTTAAATATTGCAAATAGGAATGAGTCGGCATTTTATTTCTGCCACTGAAGGATAATGATGGATGCATCACGAGGATCGCCGCGATTAAATGAACCAGCGCCTGATTTTGAAGCTAAGACGACACATGGAAAACGAAAGCTTGCAGATTACAAAGGTAAATGGCTGATTCTATTTTCACATCCGGGTGATTTTACACCTGTTTGCACAACTGAGTTTATTGCATTTGCAAAAGCTTATCCCGAATTTCAAAAGCTCAACTGTGAACTTTTGGGCTTATCTATTGATAGTACATATTCTCACATCGCTTGGGTTCGCAATATCAAACAAAATTTTAAAATCGATATTCCATTTCCGATCATTGACGATGTCTCAATGAAAGTTGCACACGCCTACGGAATGATTCAACCGGGCGCAAGCGACACATCTCCGGTACGTTCAACTTTCTTTATCGACGACAAGGGCATGTTGCGCGCAATGGTCTATTACCCACTCAGTAATGGTCGATCAATTCGCGAATTTGTTCGTCTACTGGCAGCTATCCAAGCCTCGGACAAAAACGGAGTCGCAACTCCAGAGGGTTGGCAGTTAGGTGATAAAGTTATCATTCCGCCACCACAAACTGCACAAGATGCAGAAAAAAGATCGAGCGAAGGCTACGAGTACACCGATTGGTATTTTTCAAAGAAAGAACTTTTCGCTAAAGAGGTTTAAGTGAAATTAAAATCAGTATGGGGCGAAAAAATGCACTTCACCGCAGAAGTCGATAATCATTCTGTGCTTATGGACACGAAGCCACCCATCGGAGACGATACGGCAATAACTCCAAAGCAAATGCTAGTCGCTGCGATTTGTGGCTGTACCGGAATGGATGTTGTAGCTCTGCTGAAAAAATACAAGCAACCACTGTCGAAATTTGAAATTGAGGCGGAAGCATCTGTGACTGAAGGTCATCATCCAATCGTCTTCAAAGAAGTTCAACTTGTTTTCAAGCTCGAGGGGTCCCTAGAAAAAGAAAAAGTGCTCGAAGCGATAACGCTATCGCAAACAAAATACTGCAGCGTTAGCGCCATGTTATCAATGGCTTTCCCAATCAACTATACAGTTCAATTAAATTCAGAAAATATTGGGACAGGCACTGCCCAATTTAAAAAAGGAGAATTATGAAAACGAATATTCACCCGTATGAGCGAGTCCTTAGAGTCGCGGTCGGACTTTTTCTAATGAGTTTGGCATTTTGGGGACCAAGTAGTTTTTGGTTCTTGCTAGGCATTATCCCAGTTGCTACCGGTCTAAGTGGCTGGTGTCCTATATACACGATGCTTCGAATTAGCACTTGCAAAATAAATACATCATCAACACCACACCTAAAATATTAACCAAGGAAAACACATGAAAAAAATTATGCTTCTAGTAATAATCGCTCTAACAAACATCTCTATACCGGCTTGGGCGGCAGACCCTGTTGCACCTCACGACATGTCCAAAATGACCATGGATCCAAGCAAAGAAGACCGCGAAAAGATGGCTACTGCTCATGCGCAGATGGCGACTTGTCTTCGTTCAGATCAGGAGTTCATTCAGTGTCATGATGCACTTCATAAGGAATGCCAGTCGATGATGAGCGGATCTTGTCCTGGAATGGGAATGGAAATGGGAAAAGGTATGCACAAGGGAATGAAACACAAAAAATAGAAATTTAAGGCGTGATCGCCGCTGAAAGATAAATTTAAAAGACCTTTTTGCTTTCAAGAAAAAGAGCAATTTTTAACACCTCGTCGACATTGTCAGCGAATTTGAACGTCAACAGCTCATCTCTTTCCGTCTTTCCCAACCAGTTGTTGGTTGAGCCTCTTAAATTTAATTCCACCATGTTGATGAGCCTTGGCAGCTTCACATCCCAAAATGCCAGTTGCCTCTACTAATGTGCCCGCAGCACCCAGCGCAATGGCAACGTAGACCAAACTTTTCATAAATTGAACGACTCCAATCATAACAATCTTATATTATTGTTTGGTTCTGAGATTAGTTGAAAAGGGTTTAGACGAAGAGGCAGCCGAATACTTGTGAAGAAAATCTAAAATCTGAAGCCACGGTGAAGCCAACTTCTGTGACGGCAGGTGATTTTCTGTGACGGTTCCGAAAATCTGACAACACTAAGTTGTTGAAACCTTTGTTTATTATTTTCGATGAGTTATCTAAGTTTTTCTGCAAACAGCAGAAATAATTTGGAGGTGGCGATAGGAATCGAACCTACGTACGCGCTTTTGCAGAGCGCTGCCTAACCACTTGGCTACGCCACCATTGTCGAAGGAATCGTCAAAAACTACTGTCGGCTCGATTTGAAGTCAACCACAGTTTAGGATGCTTCCTTCTCCTTCAGTCACCCGGTTTTTTGCCCTGGGGAGACAACTCCTCACAGACAAGTCTGATAAGTGTCAAAGAAGAACTCATTTTTGGCGCTGCAAAAACTTCAATTTCAGTTGAGCTGGCCATGGATGCAAGTTTGGATTTGAGATTGCATTAAACAGAGGCAGCCTGCTCGGCACGTCAATTGCGATCATCCACAATCAGTCTTGAAAGAAAGGACTGGGTGAGATCGAATGAAATACATGAAAAATAAATGTCTTGTTCTGTTTGTTTTGTCTTTTGGTATGAGCATAGCTTCAGCAAAAGTCGAGACGGTTATTGGCTCCGTGAATCTGAAACAAAATCCCAATCTGGCGGGCTTTTTGCCGCAAACAGATTTGCCGGAAATTTTGATTTCAAGAAAACAATACGTGATTTCATACAATAAGGAAAAGCGGATTCCGAATTTCGCGGTTTGGGAACTTGTCACTTCGGATGTGGGATCTTCGGGTCGAGCCACCTTTGCCAAAGACTCCGAGTTGGAACAATACCTTCAAAGCACCGATCGGGCTCAACATGCTGTCATTCCTTCTGAGTATACAGGCAGCTGTTTAGATCGAGGTCATGTGGTGCCTTCGGCGGATCGATCTGACAATCCTGAAGACAACAAAGAAACTTTTGTGATGAGTAATATGCTTCCACAAACTCCCCATTTGAATCGCGTTGTGTGGGAGCATTTGGAACAATACACCCGGGACATGGTGAAAAATCAGAATAAAAAAGTTTACATCGTGGCAGGACCTATCTTTGATCAGAATGTGGGAGCCATTGGACCGAATAAAGACATTCAGGTTCCCTCACGAGAATTTAAAATTGTGGTCATTCTCGATGCGAATCAATCAATTCAGGAGATCAACAAAGAAACTCCGATGATTGCTGTGATTTTGCCGAATGTGGACTCGAGCGGACAGCTACCGAAGCTGAATTCTTCTGGCTGTTCAGCTCCGACGAGTGGAGCACAGGACAAAAATGACTGGGCAAAATTCAAATCAAGTGTGCCAGAAATCGAACACCTCTCGGGACTTAAAATTTTCGCGCCTCTTTGAAGGCAAGCAATCGAAAATTAAAATATCAACAAATGGCCCAAGGATCGGGCCTTTTTATCTGCTGCTCGACACAATCTTGAACTATGAAATTTCGGCAGACTAATTGCTTGGGTTTATCTCCACAGTACAAGCTCAAAGCAAATTGGGCTGAAGGAGTCACTATGTCACTGATTTCTGCTACAACGGGGCATAATCCCAAAGAAGAAAAACAGGTCGCAAGAATACTTTATATCGCTTTGGCAATTGCCGTGATTGTCGGATTTTTTGTGGCCATGGGCATGAGTCGCCATCGAAATCTAGATCCGGCCAATTCACAGCCCAACTCCCAAATGGGAAGACCTACTGATTCAGCGGTGACACCCGAAACGAATCCTTCAAAATCACAATGAGCGCCCTGTTTTGGCTTAGGTCTTTGGCGGATTGAGGTTCAAGCCGCGGATTTTAGCTTTGGATGAGAGCAATGTTCTTGGGTTGTCGTCCTCATCGAAGATTTCGCCTACAACCTCTTCGAAAATGTCTTCCGTTGTGATCATGCCAATCGGTTCATCGGCTCGAATCGCCAAAGCCAAGTGAGTTTTTTCTTTCTGCAAAGTTTTCAGCGCACTCATCAGTGGCTCTTTGGAACTAATTTTCAAAATGGGCCGAATCAATTCTGTCCAATCAAGTTTTGAAATTTCCGCTTCGGAAACAAATTCTTTGGTGTGAATGAGGCCAATTACTTTTTCTTCTTGCACAACCGGAAGGCGGGTGTGGCGGCAGGCACGAATTTTTTCGAGCACATTGAAATGATGATCGGAAAAATCCACGGTCTGAACTTCTTCCCAGGGGACCATGATGTCTTCGACTTTGCGTTTGTCGATTTCAATCAAATTGAAAACATATTGCTTGTGACTGTCCGTCAAGGGATCCAAATCGATTTCACGAACACTGCTAATCCCCGACTCACCTTTGAGGCGTGCGAAAATGATTTTGGTGAAAAACTTGGTTGAAATTTCCAGCAAAAAAACAAAGGGGGAGAAAAGCTTGTCCATGACTTCTAAAAGCACACAACCGGCCATCACAAACTTGAGCGGAAATCGCAGCGCCAGAGATTTTGGTACAAGCTCGCTAATCACCACGCTGAAAAAAGTCAGTGGCAAGACCACGATCGCCACAGAAAAAAATTCAGCAACCTGCAATGAAACAGCAAAATGAGCCATCAGTCGTGGTGAGAAATAATCTTGGGCGCCAGCACCCGCCACAGCCGCGGCGACAGCACCTACTAATGTGATGCCTATTTGCAAAACTGAGAGGATACGTTCTGGATGGGCTTTCAGGGCCAAAATTCGTGCGGCAGGTTTGGAGCCCTTCATGGCAAGCTGTTTCAAATGGGGCCGAGACACAATCACGAAGGCCATTTCAATACCGGCAAAAAGTGCGTTCAGCACAAGACAAAATGCAATGACCAGAAGCTCGATGACCATGACCCAAGGATTAGCACGGTTGGCTTTCAAAAAGCGATTCTTTCCTTTGGCTTGCCATTTTTTTAGCTTTGATTGTAAATCTTCTGATGCAAAATTCAAAATCAGTCAAACCTGAAAATTTGCAGCCCCTTCTCCCCGAGCTTGAAGCTCTCATGACCGGATTTTGGCTGCTTTGCCGGTAAACCTGCTTGCGTGGAAATCGCTTTCCAACGTGGCGTCTGCGGTGCTGCTTTCTTTCAAAAGCGCAGCATGATTGTGGAAGATGTGCAGGAATTTAGCGGCCATATTGCTTGTGATCCAGAGTCCAAATCGGAAATGGTCTTGCCATTTTGGGTGGGTGGTCAGTTGCTCGGCGTATTGGACGTCGACTCTCCACTGAAGGGCCGCTTTTCAGAAGACGAGAGGATCCTTCTCGAAAGTTCGCTGGAAATACTCGCGAGAAAAAATTCAAAATTTCAGGGATTGCTCAAGTAAGTGGCATAGTTTTCATTCTTGGCAATGTTGACAGTCAATTTCCAGAGTTTAAGTATTTCAATTAACACACTTCTTGCGAGAGAATTGGTGTTAAGATAAAGTGTAGCCGTGGCTCTAACCAGCGAATTATCGAATATATTTTTTTGACGAGGAAAATCATGGCAGAATTTAAACATCTAGGCATTTTCTTAAAAGCCAAACGAGCCACGACAAACTTCACCCAAGGTGGTCTTGCAGGAGAACTAGGCAATGTTCACAGTCAGTTTATTTCAAACTGGGAAAGAGGGCTTTGCGCTCCTCCTACCCATTGTTTTCCGAAACTGATCAGTTTGCTAAAAATTGATAAAAAGGAATTGGTTCGAGTCATGATGAAAGACGCCCAAACAGATATCGAAGCTCGAATTTATAAAAAGAAAGCAAACAAGCGCTGAATTTCAATAGCAATTTAAGCGATGCGTTGTAGCGTG
>JAYUCD010000309.1:0-2890 GCA_043740515.1 Bdellovibrio sp.
TGAGATCGACACTCCGAAATTTATCATTGAATCTGACGCGACCATCGTGGCGCCACTGATGTTCGCTTATATTTTGGGTTGGTAATTTTAACTCCGAGAGAGGACTGCATGGTTGAGATGAGTGGTATCTACAAAGGGCAAAAGCACTGTGACCTCACTCATGGGCCATCGGGCGCTCTGATCAGCACCGACGCGCCCAAAGACAATCACGGACGCGGCGAATCCTTCTCACCAACAGATTTGGTGGCAGCTGCCTTGGGTGCCTGCATGCTAACGATCATGGCGATTCAGGCTGAAAAGAAAGGCTTGGATCTCAAAGAGTCGAGCTTTCATGTTTCCAAGGAAATGCAAGAAGGGCCGAGAAAAATTTCGAGGCTTGCTCTCACTTTGCAACTTCCTTCATGCATTGGACTCGCCGATCGCAAAGATTTAGAAGTCGCGGCGATCACCTGCCCGGTTCATCGCAGTCTGCATCCAGATATTCAAATCCCAGTGACCTTTGCCTGGGAGATTTGAAATTTTTCAAAGAGGCCATTGGTTATGAATCCCAACTCCCTATGGAACGCTCAAGTCAAAGTCAGATTAGACGAGGTCAATTCGCGCTTTTACCGCCAAGCCCGAGTCGCTGGCACCTCTGCTTTCATTCACGGAAAAAAAACCAAAGTGGCTGTGGTGATGATTCATGGTCTCTTCATGAACGAAAATTTTTTCTCCGAATCCGTACCGGCAATTTTCGATCAAGGCTTCAATGTTTTCAATCTCACTTTGCCCGGCCATGAGCTCGGTCAAACGGGTGAAGTGGAAAAAGATTTTCGCAAGTGGTCCCAGTATTTCGAATCCATGCTCGAGCTTGCCCACACTCAAGGCGAAAAGGTAGTCGTGATTGGCCACAGCATTGGCGGAGGTTTGGCACTGTTAGCCGCACAAAAAAAATCGGTCGATGCCTTGGTGCTCTTTCAACCAGCCTTGAGGCCAACATCTTTTGTCAAAGGAATGGCAGCAATTGGACAAGAGTGGAAACGCTTTCGCAGTGAAGATTCTCGACTGCACTTTATGGTCGGAACGGCCAAGGCTGCATTTGATTTTTTCAAATCGATTCCAGATCTCTCACAAATTCCACTGAGCGTTCCCACTTTGCTCTACAGTTCCAACATCGATTTGGTTGTGAGCTCAGCGGCTCACCTGAAATTCACCGAGCGAAATCCAGAAAAAATCGAACTGGTCCGCCACTTTCAAGTGCATATGTACAACCCACTGAATGATCCGGCTCACTTGGCGCGGGTTTCAAAGTTTATCCATACGCAACTGGGGAGTTAATTTTTTACCAAACTAGTTGGCTTTGGATTTGGCTCATGGTCGAAAAATTAGAACACCACGACCCCATGCTCGAAGCTGACGATCCATAACTCGTTCCAAATTGAACTATATAATTTTGGTCAATGAACTGAGCCTGGGTATTTCCTTTTGCAAAGTAGGAAGTCTGAGTTCCTTCATTCGATAATTGTTGATTTTGACTGTAGGCTCTCATTTCGGTGCAAAAGAGTGTTCCCAGGACGTAGGAGACGACGCGCTGATCGAAACTGCCGATGCCTTTCACAGAGTAATTGCTGACAAAGTCTTGAGCCGCTGAGCTCACATAAGCATAAGATTGAAGTGATTGATCAATTTCTATATCATCTTTAATATGAACCAATTCGTGCACAATCACATGGGCCTGATCTTGAACACCGAGGCTGCTGTTGATGTAGATCGTGATAAGCTTGCCGTTGATTTTATAGCCGCCACCCTTATGCCCATTTATTGCCTGGATTTCAGAGCCACTTAAGGTGACGTAGCTGATCGAATAACCCTGATTTTTTAAGCGCTCTATGTCGGCAAGAGAATTTTTGCCAGTCGAGGTTTGCGACAGAACACTTTTCGCCGATGAGCTGTCAACGAGTTGTACACTATTGTCTTCAACTTTCTCCATGTGAGGAATGCATCCGACATTTAAAAGGCTAGCCAGTATAATTACAAAAAATGCTTTTTTCATACAAAACAAGAATTCAGGATTCATGCCAACTCAATCTCAAAATCCCAAATTTAATTGAGTAGGATTGATCTTCTCGATCGCTGGAGTAAATTCTGGGTTGCTGTAGAAACTGACAGAAGA
Organism: Bdellovibrio sp.; assembly: GCA_043740515.1. Classification (GTDB taxonomy): domain Bacteria; phylum Bdellovibrionota; class Bdellovibrionia; order Bdellovibrionales; family Bdellovibrionaceae; genus 21-14-0-10-47-8. The sequence goes on from JAYUCD010000309.1 coordinate 2,153, forward strand.
AACGAATGCTCTGAAGTAATCGTTGAACATATGAAAATAGCCATTGTCGCCTAATTTTTCACCCCAACTATTTTTCAGCTTCCATTTAATGACCCGATTTGTTTTTGGATCGTAATCGTATCCTACGAGCTGAACGGCATGGTCACCTGAAGACATTTTGAAAAATGATCGCTGCTCTCTGGACAAAGGGCCTCCACCAGAGGGCAATTCGAAGGCGCCGATCGACATGATTCCTGTCTTCACATCAACGAACTGAGCATTGTGATCATAACCAATATAAACATTTTGTCCCTGATCCAAAAGTTTTCTCACCGTCGACTCGATCGTGTCAATGTTGGCGGAGATCAGCGAATATGACTGGGATGATTGATCTAAAGTGGTCTGAGCTTTTCTATCGGAAGCTACGATAATATGAGTAATAGGCTTACTCAAATCCGGAAAAAATGTTTTCTGAAAACTTACGGGAGTGTATTCTTTCCCTTGAAAGGTGAAATTGTTGGGGATGTTTCCAATGAGATTTTGGAAGACCGAAAGAACATCATTTTTTGCTTTTTTACGAATCTTCTCAATTTGTGAAGCTTCCGTCTGTTTGCTTATTTCCCACTTTGCACGGGCGGTGATATTTTTAACATATTCTGTAATTTTGGCTGAAAGCGGGGCTGACTGAAAATCTCGAGATCCGGTCCATACTTCGTCAGGCACAATCCCAGAGCTAAGGATCGACCAGCGCGATCCGAA
>JAYUCD010000310.1:0-5316 GCA_043740515.1 Bdellovibrio sp.
ATTCGGATTGATTTTTTGCGCTGTGATCGGAGCTCATTCCAGGTTGTGTCATAGAGTGATGTGGGTTATACGGACGGGCTTCCGAGGTGTCAAATATGAAACCAAGACTGAAAACTTCCAAAAAATGGACGACTCTGCCTAAAGAGTACATGACTCAAGTCGAAGAGGCCTTCCGCGAAAGCTTTCCGACCCAACTGAAGTCAGCTCAACTGGTGGTCGAGGGACGCATTTACACCGAAGAAATTTTGCTTCGCGTCGGCATTCTTGAAAAGGGTCGCCTCAGCCAAGCCAATTTCGAAGTTTCCATGAACTTTTCGAGTAAGAAAAAAGATGCCATCGAGCGCATTCATGACTGTATCGATGCAACTGCCAGCATGATGAGCGAGTACTTTGAATTGAAAGAAGACGAAGAATCCGATTTTCCATTGCTTTGGAAAGAATATGAATTCAATGGCCTGCCACTTTTCTTGCAGTTCTCGACCGTCAATTCAGCCTTGGAATTACAAGCCGATGCCATCTTGGGAGACGAGCTGAAATCTTTGGTGGTCGAAGAACCCGATGAGGAAAGCGAAGACGTGATGGAGTCGACTGAAGTTCTCAGAACCGAGCAAGAAAAACTAGAGAAAGCTGGACCCAGCATGTTTGGCGGTAGCAAACCTAAGAAGCCCAAGAAAGGGCTCCACTAATTTTTAGCTTTTTTGATTTAAAAAAATGAAAATTTTAGAATTCTTCTTCGTCGCTCATACCCGAATCGGTGGTGATGCCGCGAACTTCGTCGATGAAATTCTGTGTTTCATCTTCAAATTCTCCGTCTCCCGCCGACTCGTCGATCTCAAGCTCAGCAATCGCTGCCAAGAAATCTTTTTCATTGCGCAGATCTTTGCGAATCATTTCCAAAAATTTATCTGGATAGCGCGCCGTCAGCTCTTCGACATAGCGCTCAAGTTTGCCATCGACCAAGATCTTGCGACGAACCTGGATTCGTTTCCACAACAGTAAGTAATGGTACCGACAGTATCCCTCAACCACGGAAATTTGATCGCAGTCACGAACTCGACAGTATCTGCGTCCTTCGGCATCGGTGAGAAAAATCTCGTCGTCGTCGGAATTTTTCATTTCAGCCGCGGTCAAAGTTTCTTCGCTTAACTCTTCCTCGACTTCTTCGGTTTCATTTTCATCAAATTCGGAAAGATCAGGAATGTCTTCCGAGCCGATTTCTTCGTCAGATGCTAAGAGATCTTCGTCACCCGCATCAAAGCCTTCTTTGCCGTTTTTGTCTTTTTTCTTTTTTCCAGCTTTGTCTTTTTTCGGTGATTTCATCTCAGACGCTGGCGCAGCGACTTTCGTTTTGGCCTGCACAGCCAGAGTTTCAGTTTTAACAGATTTTGCAACTGGCGTTTTTGTCGGAGTTTTTTCCTTGCCTAAGAGCTTACCCAAAACGGATTGCACCAATCCAGCTTTCGCAGGTTTTTGAGTCGCTGCCTTGGCCGGCGATTTAGCAGGAACTTTCGCCGCAGTTTTCACAGGCTTAGCCGTTTTGTGACTTCTGACCTTTGCGGCTGGCTTTCCGCCGGCTTTTGCGGCAGGTTTTTTTACGTCTTTTTTAGATTTCTGCGGGGCTGCTTTTTTGGCTGTTTTCGACATAGTGGCACTATGCTTGAACGATTTCTTTCGGGCTGTCAAGGGTCAGTTCATCAAGCTCCTTATGAAGCATATTCTTATCGTATATTGATCGCGCCCTCTTGAGAGCGAATGACGATGCTGCCTTTTTGAATTTCGCCCTTAAGCCTGCCTCTGAGGCTTTTCTGATTGGCTTCACGACTCACTTTTAAATAACTGGGCCCAAACACATCGCCTTCTTGGCTGGTGATGTTGAGCAGAGCCCCTGAAGTTGGTGCGACAGATACGATGATTTTGCCGCTTTTCGATTTGAGATGAATCTCGGTGTCGTTTGCCATTTGCACGCTGACTGGCGCCTCAATCGTTTGACCTTCGACTCGGCCGAGAAAGTTTTGCACCGAAAAATTTCCTTTGCTGACTTCAAACTGCAAGCTGCCAGAGCTGCCTAAAATTTTTGTTCCCCCGAGTCCTTGGTTGAAAGACAGAAAGCCTCGCGCTTTTTCGATGTTTGTTTCACCGGCAAAGTTCTCAATTGCAAGATCGCCGCTGAGATTTTTGATCAGCACATTTCCTTTGTAAGTATCCAAACTCACTAGCCCTTGATGATCCAAAATGGAGATATCACCGTTTTGCAAGTGAGCTTTCAAAGTCCCAGCTCCGTCCTTGCTGTTCAGTCGGCCTTTTTGAATATGAATCAGCGCTTCCTTGCTCCAGTGAGTGAGCTGAACCTGAGCCTCAAAAGCATGCACTTCCACAGGCAGAGCTCTTCCGGAGATTTCAATGATATGCTTTTTCCCAGGCGTGAGTTTGCCGAAGCTTTCTTTGTCGGTGTTTTTGGCCTGAATCAAAATTTGATCACCTTGAGTTTGAATGCTAAAATCCTCCTGGGCGACATCGATCAGGTTGATTCGGAGATTTTTAGCACCCACTGTGGCTTGAAAGTTAATCACTGCATCCGGAACTGAAATGAGCAAATGCTCCGAGCCTTTCAAGGCAATTTCTTGAACAGCAGCCCAAGCTATTTGGTGCATTGATAAAACTAGAGCGAACAGCGCAGCAAGACTGGACCTGAACATTGACACCCCCACAAAAAGAGTGTGCCTTGATGAGCTCTCAAAAAGAAGGAGAATTTCAAATGGAAAAAGTTTTTATTGTCTCTGCAGTGAGAACCCCGGTTGCTAGTTTTCAAGGAGCTTTTTCTCAGATGCCGGCTCCGAAGTTAGGCGCAGTTGCTATCAAAGAAGCGATTAAACGAGCTGGCGTCACTCCCAATGAAATTGACGAATGCATTATGGGCGAAGTGCTGACCGCAGGTGTTGGTCAGGCTCCAGCAAGACAAGCTGCCTTAGGCGCTGGGCTGAATAACTCGACTCCTTGTCTAACGATCAATAAAGTTTGCGGATCTGGCCTGAAGGCTGTGATGCTCGCCGCTGATTCAATCGCGCTCGGACATTGCAAAATCGCCGTTGCCGGAGGTCAGGAAAACATGACCTTGACTCCGCATCTGTTGGAAAATTCTCGCAGCGGATATCGCATGGGTCCTGCCACGGTAACAGATTCCATGGTCAAAGATGGACTGTGGGATCCTTACAATAATTTCCATATGGGAACAGCCGCTGAGCTTTGCGTGAAGGAATACAAATTCACTCGTGAACAGCAAGATCAGTTTGCCATTCTTTCTTATCAAAAAGCGCAAAAAGCTCAGAGCAGCGGTGCCTTCAAAGATGAAATCGTTAGCGTTGAAGTCACCGACCGAAAAGGTGTGATCACGGTTAGCCAAGACGAGGAACCGGGGTCTGCGAAATTCGACAAGATACCGGGACTTCGCCCAGCCTTCGATAAAGAAGGAACCATCACTGCGGCCAATGCTTCGAAATTAAATGACGGAGCTGCTGCTTTTGTCTTGATGAGCGAAACAGAAGCCAAAGCCCGCGGCACCAAACCACTGGCGCAAATTGTTGCTCATGCGACCTTTGCTCAAGATCCAAAGTGGTTCACCACAGCGCCAGTCGGAGCGATCAAAAAAGCATTGGACAAAGCAAAATTGAAAACCAGCGATATTGATCTGTGGGAAATCAATGAAGCATTTTCAAACGTCACCATGGCAGCGATCAAAGAATTGGAATTGAATGCTGAAAAAGTGAACGTCAACGGCGGTGCGGTTGCGATTGGACACCCGATTGGTGCCAGTGGGGCAAGGATTTTGACCACTCTCTGCTATGCTTTGAAGAATCAAAACAAACGCTACGGTCTCGCAACTTTGTGCATCGGCGGCGGCGAAGCGGTGGCGCTGATTGTTGAGAGAATTTGATCTATGAAACAAAAAGTTTTTGCAGATGCACCTTCAGCCTTGCAAGGAATCAAAGACAATATGACTTTGATTTTTGGCGGTTTTGGTCTCTGCGGGATTCCTGAAAATTCAATTCTGGCTTTAAGAGACAGCGGCGTGAAGAATCTCACTTGTGTTTCGAACAATGCGGGAGTGGACGACTGGGGTCTGGGTCTTATGCTGCAGACTCGGCAAATTAAAAAAATGCTTTCAAGCTACGTCGGCGAGAATGCGACCTTTGAAAAACAATATCTGGCTGGCGAGCTAGAGTTGGAATTCTGTCCGCAGGGGACTCTGGCTGAGCGCATGCGAGCTGGCGGAGCTGGAATCCCGGCTTTTTACACTCCCACCGGAGTTGGAACTTTGATTGCTGAAGGCAAAGAGGTTCGTGAATTTGACGGTCGAAAATATGTTTTGGAAAAAGGAATTCTGGGAGACTTTGCTTTTGTGAAAGCTTGGAAAGGCGATCGCTTTGGCAATTTGATCTTTCGCAAGACTTCTCGCAACTTCAATCCCATGGCTGCCACGGCAGGAAAAATCACCGTGGCCGAAGTTGAAGAGCTGGTGGAGGTCGGAGATTTGGATCCAGATCAAGTTCACACTCCTGGAATCTACGTGCAAAGAATCTTTCAAGGCCGTGATTATCAGAAGAGAATCGAACAGAAAACTTTTAGAAAATAGGCGGGATGAGAATTATGCCCTTGAACCGAGATCAGATCGCGCAAAGAATTGCCCTCGAAGTTGAAGATGGATTCACCGTCAATTTAGGAATCGGCATTCCAACTTTGGTCGCCAATTACATTCCAACGAGCAAAAGCATTATGCTGCAAAGTGAAAACGGACTTCTCGGAATTGGCCCATTTCCTTTGGAATCAGACATGGATCCAGACCTTATCAATGCCGGCAAACAAACGGTCACAGCCTTGAAGGGCGCGAGCTATTTTTCAAGCGCTGATAGCTTTGCCATGATTCGCGGTGGTCATGTGGACCTCACGGTTCTAGGCGCGATGGAAGTTTCTCAAACTGGAGATATCGCGAATTGGATGGTACCGGGAAAAATGGTCAAAGGAATGGGTGGAGCCATGGACTTGGTGGCTGGGGCCAAGCGCGTGATCGTAGCCATGCAACACACGGACAAAGAAGGAAATTCGAAGCTGCGAAAAAGCTGTACTTTGCCTTTAACCGGGGTCGGCTGCATCCAAAAAATCGTCTCTGATTACGGAGTGATCGATATCACTCCTCAAGGCTTTGTTTTAAGGGAATATGCACCCGATCTGAGTGCTGAAAAAGTCTTGGCTGCAACCGAGGGCCATATGACCATTGCCCCCGACTGCAAAGCGATGTCTTTTTAGTTACTGCTTACACAG
>JAYUCD010000311.1:0-3786 GCA_043740515.1 Bdellovibrio sp.
TGAGATTTTTAATTTGCTTCAGAAAAATATTAAAGTTTCAAATGGTGTGATAGATAAATTTTTGGGAGATGGGGCGTTGGTTACTTGGGGCGCTATCCCCGGGTCTGACTGCCCTTCCGAGCGAATTTTAGACAATACATTTAATTTCTTAAATGATGTTGCAAAATTTAACGAGGTGATTAAGCAGCGAGGGTTAGCAGCCCTCGAAGTCGGCATCGGAATCCACAAAGGCTCAGTCATTGCAGGAAATATCGGGTCGCAAGAGCGTATGGAGTTTACGGTTATCGGAAACACGGTAAATATTGCGAGTCGACTGGAGCAGCTCACGAAGGTTTACAAAAGCCAAATTGTAATTTCTGAGGCACTCATTGACTTCAACACCTTAGATCGGACTTGGACGGTGCATGATTCTGTCCAAATTCGCGGAATGGATGGACTGATGAAAATTGCAACCTTTTCGCGAAATGCAATTAACATTAAAAATGAGAAAAATTCCGCATGAAATATGTCGAAGCTCAAATCAAAGAGGCTCAAGATCTTTTTCGAAACAAGCTGCTCGCTATGCAGGCGAATGGTGGGCTGACCAAGGAACGTTATGTTCGTTTTCTTTCGATGCAATATCATTTGACAAAGGGAGTGCAACAGCACTTCATGGGAATTGCTGCGAATTCATTGACTGGAAAGAAAAAAAATCTGCGCAAGTGGCTGATTAATTTTGCGCAGGAAGAAGAATTTCATTTTGAAATTGCCAAAGCGGATTTGAGGGAGCTCGGAGCGGAGCCGCTTTCGATTCCCTTCGATACTCAGTTATGGTGGAATTATTTCGATAAAATTGTTGAGACCACTCCCTTTGTTCGCTTGGGTGCGACCTGTGTACTTGAAAATATTGCGGATGGTTCTTCGGATATTTTAGATCAAATGATCAAAGACAGTGGTTATTTGAATCCAAAAAATTTGCGGTTTTTGATCATTCATCGGCATGGGCCGAATCTGGCACATGGTGATCAGATCTTGGAAGCGCTTGAGGGCGCTGATTTGACTGAGCAAGAGATGGCAGATGTGCTTTTGGGAGTTGACCGCGCCACCACTTTCTACATGCGCTTTGCCCACTGGATCGTCGAAGGACGAGAGCTCCGCTGAGCTTGATAAACCCCCTGCGACAAATTGTGGAATCCTGCAGCTTATGTTGCAAAGTGCTTTCCTTTCTGGACTTCCGTTGAGATGATGGATTTCTTCCAAAGGATACCCAAGTGGCCGAGTTGATTTCCTTTTTAAATACTCTCTCTGAATCGATTCACTGGTGGATGGCTGGGCTTTTTGCGCGGGTGATGGGTGGAGCTTGGGGATTTCTGATCTATCGCCTTTATCAAACCAGTTTGAAAAGAAGTGCGCAGGCTGAGGCTGCTGAGATTTTGCAAGATGCGAAGGATGCCTCGGATTTGCAATTGCTTGAAGAGAAAGAGCGCATTCAGGAAATTGAAGTTGAGCTTTGGTCCAAGGATGAGAAAGCAATGCTCGAAACAGAAGAGCGGATTGAAGAGCTCGAAGAACTCGTGCAGGAGAAAAAGCAAAAATCTGACAATCGCTACAGTCAAGAGAGACAGAAAACGGTTTTGCATGAGACCGAAGTGAAAGAAGGCGAGAAGAAAACTCTCGAGATGGATGTTGAAGTTCAAAAAATTCGCCAGGAAATTCAGAAAATGTCAATGGAGCTCGCTGAGAAATTAGCGACCCGCTTACAGACGACGCCGCAAGAATCACAAGACGAGTTGATGGCAGAGATGATTCAAGAGAGTGAAAAACGCTCTTACGACCGTGCCAAAGAATTTGAAGAAAATGTGAAGGAACATTCAGAGCAGCTGGCGAAAGAGCTGTTGGGAAATGCGCTGGATCGCTTCAATCGGGCTTACTGTCCTGAGCGCGGGATTGCGCCCGTCTATTTTGAAAATGCGGATCAACGACGGATCTTGGTCGATGAGAAGCGTGAAAATCTGAAAACTCTGACGGAGATCACTGGCTGTGACATCATTGTGGAAGATCAGATGGAGATGGTTGGAGTTGCGGGTTTCGATCCGGTTCGGCGCGAGCTAACTCGCAGAACTTTGGAGCGCTGCTTGAAAGAAAAGAAACCTTTGAATCCAGACTCCATTCGCAAAATTGCCGAAAACCAGAAGCGAGAAATTCTTGGCCAGATCAAGCGCGATGGCGACCAGATCGTCAAAGAATTGAAACTCGATGGAGTTCATCCTGAGATTCGCCAGATGATGGGGAGCTTGCGCTTTCGTTACAGCTTTACTCAGAATCAATATTTCCACTGCGCTGAAGTCGGCTGGCTTTGCGGATTGCTGGCAGCCGAACTTCGCGGAGTCGACATCAAGAAAGCTCGACGCTCAGGTGTGTTGCACGATCTAGGAAAAGCGATGGATCACGAACTTGAAGGCGGACATGCGGTGATCGGAGCTGATTTTATTTTGAAGCGCAACGAAGCACCGGATATCGTCCACGCCGTCAAATCCCATCACTATGACGAGCAACCTTCTAGCGACATGGCATTTCTCGTGATCGCAGCTGATGCGATTTCTGGAGCAAGGCCGGGAGCCCGCAGATCGACGATTGAGTCTTACAACCAAAAAGTCACAGAGCTGGAAGCCATCGCTCGCAGCTTCGAAGGCGTCACTGATTGCTATATTTTATCCGGAGGCCGCGAGGTTCGCGTCTTGGTCAACAGTCGCAAGGTCGATGATCAGAGCGCTTTGAAAATGAGCCAGCAGATGGCTGAGAAGATTGAAACCGAGTGCAACTATCCAGGCCAAATCAAAGTCGTCATCGTGCGAGAGACTCTGGTGAACGAAACCACCAAAGCCCACGCTTAAATTTCTATCCAAACATTGAAAACTACTTCTCAGGTTTCGTTCGAAGCTTTGCTCTCAATTCTTTGCAAGCTAGGCTATGAATATAAAATCATAATTAGCAAAGCCGATTGAGGGTTATCTCAACCCTCAATCCGTTTCCCATTCCTAACAACTAGGCCCGGTGCATGTACTGATCTTGAGTGAACTCGTCCACCAAGATTGCATCATAGCGAACCGCCATGGACTCTTTCAACAATGCAAATTCAGCTTCCGTGATCACTGATTTTGCTTTTGCATCTTCAAACAGCTCAGGTCCTTTTTTCTTCGCCAGGACTTTGGACTTCACAGCATCGCGGACTTTTTTCTCAATCGCTTCCGCAGCTAGAACAGTTTTCATTGCGTAGTCGTAGCGGCCGACGGCCTCGTTACGATCTGTCGGGATGTAGATACCTTCAGTCAGACGCTCGCGAATTGCGCCGCCCTTGAGGACTCCGCTAACCACCACGTGTTGCAAATGATCGGAGGCATGGCTGCCGATTGAAAACATGCGTGACCAGGTTCCTAAAATTTCTTTGAAAATAATATTCAAAGTGCCAAAAAGAATTTTTCCGAATCCTTTTTGCTCGACATTGTAAATGTTGTCGAAAATTCCGTCGAATCCGGCTTGAATTTCTGCCAGCGCATGCTTCAAAACGTATTTCGCATAAGCAAGATCTTCGTCTTTCTGACCTTCCGCTTCGAATCGGCGAATCGTACAAGTTGCAATGTACATCCACGCCAAAATATCAGCATAGCGGCCAGTGATCTTCTCGCGGAATTTCAAAGTTCCACCCAAAGTTCCCATTCCAATATCAGATAAGATTGCAAAGCTCGCTGAGGCCCAAGCCAGCCGTCGATAATACATTTTCAATGGGCCGCCTGAATTAAAGTAAGC
>JAYUCD010000312.1:0-2838 GCA_043740515.1 Bdellovibrio sp.
ATCCGCCACCCTGAAATCCACCGCCCGCAAATCCTCCGGGATATCCGCCGGCAGCGGGGTAACCGCCGACTGCGACGCCGAATTGTCCGCCGGCCGCGAAGCCACCTGGGTAGCCGCCGGCAGGATAACCACTATACATTCCGCCGCCTGGAGGTGGTGGATAAAATCCTGGTGGATAACCGAAAGCACCGCCTGCTCCGCCTTGGCCGACGCCTGTTGCACAACCAAAACCTCCGGCACCGACTCCGCCGTTCATGGCGCCGTAAATTTGGCCGCCGCCGCCGCCGGCGAGAGCGCCGATTGCTGCCATTCCGAATCCCATTCCGTAACCATAGGCTGGATAGGTTTCGGATGTTTTCCCGATTCGAGCATATTGTTCTGAAGTGTATTCCTGCATTTTATTTCCAAAATAAATCGAGGCGATTCCCAATCCTAAGTTGGTGACGACTCCGCCCCAATCTGTTTTTGGTTTTTGGTAAGAGTAGCCGTTGCTGGCGATCGCGCAATCAACGCATCCACCTTCCGTCGCTTCAGCTCGCAATTCTTTTTGATGTTCACGCACCGACTGTTTCAAAGTGCCCTTCAAGGCGCTGATCTCACCTTTGATCGATGAAATTTGTCCATCGAGCATGGCTAACTCGTTGGTCGTTTGGCGTAACTTATTGTGAGATTCTTGGTAGGCCTTGAGATTCGTTCGGCAGATTTCTGCATTGAAGGCGCTTTTGCCAACTTGCGAAGGTAAAACTCCGCAAGCAGAGACTCGGATCACGCCTTTCTGATCGCGGTCACAAACGGCTTCACTCCAAGTTCGTGGTAAGTAAGGTGCAGTGCTGTTCGGTGCATTTCCTTGGGCTTGAGTCGTTGATTGCTCCTCTGGACTTGGAACAGTTGCTTTGTCTGCAGCTGGCATTCGCGAATTATTTTCCGCTTCAGAATCATTAAATGCAGCACTTCGGATCCAGCCTTCGTATTCAGAACATGAGCGCATGTTCTCGATGTGATCGATGATTTTGTCGAGATACTCGCCTTGAATTCCGCGGCGGCTGAGCATTTCTTTGGTGGATTTTAATTTTCGTTCGAGTTCGCGTTTATTGGCGCGCACTTCTTTTTGTTGCTCGACAAGTTCTTTGAGATTTTCTTTTCGGTCGCGAATGTCCTCGGCGATGCCTTCAGCTTCATCACCAATTTCTTGTCGGTAAGGACAAGCCTGAACTCCTGGTGCGACTCCAGTGCCGTACAACTGGGCGTTGGCGATTGAGGTAAAACTCAAAAGCATCGCGAAGAAAATGCCGAGATTGAGAGAAGCGCGAATACACATCCGTGAGAAGCCTGTCTTCATTTGTTTACTCCTAAAACACTCTTGATCATCCTGATCTACAAAAGTTAGGAAGCTTAAATCCTTAAGCATCAAGAACTCTTGCGTAGACACACTTCTCAATCTTACACTATTGGTGATGCAGAAACAGACGATTCTTTGCGTAGATGATGAAATTGATAACGTCCAGGCCCTGGAACGAATATTTCGTCAAAAATTTACCGTACTAAAGGCGACGTCGGGCCACGAAGCGCTTCAAATCCTCGACCAACATCGAGGACCTTTGGCTTTGATCATCACGGATCAACGAATGCCAGTGATGACTGGCGTCGAATTTCTAGCCCAGACTTTGGAAAAGTTTCCCGACACCGTTCGCATTTTATTGACTGGGTATACAGATATCGAGTCCGTCATTTCAGCTGTCAACAGTGGCCAAATATATCGTTATTTAACCAAACCTTGGGACCCAGTCGATTTGCAGGCGACCGTTGACACGGCCATCGAGCGATTTCTTATGGCGGCCGAGCTCAAGGAAAAGAATATCGCTTTGGAAAAAGCATACTCGGAATTGAAAACGCTAGATCAGGCAAAGAATCAATTTATGGTCTTGATCAATCATGAATTGAAAACTCCACTAACAGCGATTTTAAGTTTTTCTGATTTGCTCAAGGAGACTCGGCTCAGTGAAGAGCAAGAACTGTGTTTAAATCGAATACAGAAAAGCACCGAGAGACTTCGCAATTTGATTGAAGATGTTTTGATTGTGGTGGGCTCTGAAACGAAAACTTTGAAAGTTCGCGCTCTGCCGTTTGAAATCCAAACTTTGGATATCAAATTGCCACCTCACCTCGAACAGATTCTCAAACAAAAAGCTCAGACTTTGAAAACTGATTTGATCCCAGCAAGAATTGTCGGCGATCAGGTTTTACTGCGACAGGTTTTCCACCGCCTTTTGCACAATGCGATTAAATTCGGCTCTCCTTCCTCGGTCATAAATTTAAAGTCTAAAAAAACAGCTCCGCACCGAATTCGTTTTACTGTGACTAACGAGGGTCCCACCGTTTCACCCCAAGTGATCGATAAAATCTTGAAACCTTTCTTCATCGACGAGGACGTCATGAATCACTCGGTTGGAATGGGCTTGGGCCTGACTATTTGTCAGGCGGTTTTGAAATCTCACTCCAGTGAGCTACACATCGAAAATCTCCCGAGTGGAGTTCAAGTTTTTTTCGAGATCTCCTGCCTCTAAATGTCCGGACAGTCGCCGAGCTACCGACGGAATTTTTCCCATAAAAGATAAACTGCCATTTGCCCTCGCCTCCAAATTGCTTGTGCAAACCGATGGAGGTGAATGGTGAATTGGATCTTCAGTCTAATCTTCTTACTGACGGCACAAAATCTTTGGGCCAAGGAAATCGTGCTCAAAGCTGGCGAGTCGAAAAAAATTCTAAGCCATTCCAAAGCCTGGGTGGAGAAATCCAAAATTGTCCGACTTCAAGAAAGCCCACATGGCTACAACATCA
>JAYUCD010000313.1:0-3261 GCA_043740515.1 Bdellovibrio sp.
CATCCATTTGCGCCACCATATCGCGAGCTCTTTCCGCGCGCTCCACTTGGCCCTGGGGTAACAGTGCCAAGTGAGAAATTTTAGCCGAAGTAAAGAGCATGGCCGAGGCATTTTTGCATGAAGCCACACAAGCTCCACAGGAAATACAAGTCGCTGCTTCGAAAGCCGCATCGGCATCAGGCTTAGGGATTGGCAAACTGTTTGCGTCTCGCGCATTTCCCGTATCCACCGAAATGTATCCGCCCGCTTCGATGATTCGATCAAAGGCCGAGCGATTGACCATCAAATCTTTGACGATGGGAAAGGCTTTTGCTCGCCAAGGTTCGATCACCAAAGTTTCGCCGTCTTTAAAGTTTCTCATGTGCAGTTGGCAAACTGTCGTGTTTTTCATAGGGCCATGAGCTTGTCCGTTGATCATAAAGCCGCAACTTCCGCAAATTCCTTCTCGACAATCGTGATCGAAGACAATCGGTTCATCGCCCTTCATCACTAATTTTTCGTTGACCTGATCGAGCATTTCCAGAAAGGAAGAGTCTTCTGAAACTTGAGACGCGTCGAATTCCACGAATCCGCCCTGAGCTTGATTTGATTTTTGTCGCCAGACTTTTAATTTTAAATTGAGATTTTTGCCGTTTCCGCTTCCCATATCACCCTCTATTTGTAGGACCGAGTCGCCAAATGAACATTTTCAAACTTTAATTCTTCTTTGTGCAAAGCCGGAGCTTCGCCCACACCTTTGTATTCCCAAGCAGCAACATAGCAGTAATTTTCGTCGTCACGCTTTGCTTCGCCGTCGACCTGATACTCTTCACGAAAATGACCGCCGCAAGATTCTTTTCGGTCGAGAGCATCTCGGCACATCAGCTCACCGAGTTCGATAAAGTCGGCCACTCGGCCTGCTTTTTCAAGCTCTTGATTGACTCCATTCGCATCTCCCGGAATTCGAACATTGTTCCAGAATTCTTCGCGCAGCTTAGGAATCTGCTCCAAAGCTTTGCTCAATCCCTGGCCGTTTCGAGACATTCCACAGTTGTCCCACATGATTCGACCCAACTCTTTGTGAATGCTGTCGACTGTGCGGTTTCCCTGAATCGATAGCATTTTTTGAATCGAAGCTTTGACCCCCTCTGCGGCAAATTTGAAGGCGTCGTGCGAGGTTTCGACTTTGTTGATTTTTGTGCCGGCGATATAATTTCCAATTGTATATGGCAGAACGAAGTAACCGTCTGCCAAGCCTTGCATCAAAGCCGATGCGCCCAATCGATTCGCACCATGATCAGAAAAGTTAGCTTCACCGGCCACAAAAAGGCCCGGTACGGAGCTCATCAAATCGTAATCCACCCAAAGACCGCCCATCGTATAGTGAGGCGCCGGATAAATTCGCATCGGAGTTTGATATGGATTTTCGCCGGTGATCTTGTCATACATCTCGAAAAGATTTCCGTATTTTTCCGAGATCGCTTTTTGTCCTAATCGCTCGATTGAATCTTTGAAATCCAAATAAACCGCTAAGCCGGTTGGACCGACTCCAAAACCTTCATCGATTCTGTATTTTGCTTGTCGGGAAGCCACATCTCGAGGCGCCAAATTTCCAAAGCTTGGATAAATGCGCTCAAGATAATAATCGCGCTCATCTTCTGGAATCTGGGCCGGCGAGCGAGTGTCGCCTTTTTTCTTTGGAACCCAGACTCGGCCGTCGTTTCGCAAAGATTCAGACATCAATGTCAGTTTGGACTGCAGCTCTCCGGAAACAGGAATGCAAGTCGGATGAATTTGCGTGAAGCAAGGGTTTGCAAAATAAGCTCCGCGCTTGTGAGCTTTCCACGATGCCGTGACCGCACAGGCCATTGCATTCGTCGATAGAAAAAAGACATTCGAGTATCCGCCGCTCGCCATGACAACGGCATCAGCTTCGTAGGATTCCAGCTCACCTGTATTTAAATTTCGAACGATGATTCCTCTTGCCTGGCCATCAACCATTACCAAATCAAGCATCTCTCGCCGAGTGAAAAGCTGAACCTGCTTCTTTTCCACTTGTCGCATCATCGCCGAGTAAGCTCCGATCAAAAGCTGCTGTCCCGTTTGCCCTCGGGCATAAAAAGTTCGAGAAACCTGAGCTCCGCCAAAAGACCGGTTGGAAAGAAGGCCGCCGTACTCGCGAGCTAAGGGAACTCCCTGAGCCACGCACTGATCAATAATCTGAGCTGAAACTTCGGCTAAGCGATAAACATTGGCTTCACGAGAACGAAAGTCTCCGCCCTTCACTGTGTCGTAAAAAAGTCGGTAGGTGCTGTCGCCGTCATTCTTGTAATTCTTGGCGGCGTTGATGCCGCCTTGAGCTGCGACCGAGTGAGCTCGTCTCGGACTTTCGTGAACACAAAATGCCTTCACGTTATAGCCAAGTTCGCCAAACGAGGCCGCGGCACTTGCTCCAGCTAAGCCAGTACCAACAACGATGATCGTGTGCTTTCGTTTGTTGGCCGGATTCACAAGCTTCATATTGAATTTGTGTTCGACCCATTTTTCGCCGATTGAGCCCGAGGGAATTTTGCCGTCTAAATTTGCCATATTTGATTACCCTGCGATGAAATAAACGTAAAAAGGTTGAGAGAGAAATCCAAGCGCGACAATCACTCCGTAAGCGACACTCAGCTTTTGAATGATTGGAGCGTAATGGTCATTTTTAAATCCAAGTGATTGAAAGGTCGAGGCGACTCCATGCTTGAGATGAAATCCGAGCAGAATTAAACACACTGTGTACCAAGCGACATAAATAGGCTGATGAAAAACCTCAAGAATCAAGCGATGTAAATCTCGCATCACCACTCCCTCGACTGTCGTTTGATAAACAGGTCCATACTTGAAAGTGATAATGTGGTAAATGAGGAACGCTAAAATAATGCTTCCTTGAATCGCCATGGTTCGAGAGGCAAGCGAGCCGCCCTTCTCACCTTTTGGAGTAACGGCGTAGCGCTGATTGCCGCGCGCTCGGCGATTTTCCACAGTCAGCACGATCGCCATCACCACATGAGTCAGCAGCGCCAAAACCAAAACGATTTCGGCGGGAATGAGAATGCCACTATTTACGAGTGTGTGGCCGTACTTGTTGTAGGCGCCTGCGCTGACGAGAATCAGCATATTTCCAGCCATGTGAGTAAGAACAAAACCCGCCCAAATCGCAGCGGAAATTCCCATGATATGTTTTTTGCCGATGCTGGTGCGATAAAAAGGACGAGATGCCATAGCTTCCATGAGGATCCT
>JAYUCD010000314.1:0-8279 GCA_043740515.1 Bdellovibrio sp.
ATTTCCTCTGGGGTATGTCTCTTTCTTGCCATGATACAGATCCTTTCATGGCCCAGATCTTATCATAGAACCTGGACCGAGTTAGCCCGGCTAGGTCAACCCACAGTGAAATACCAGCGATTGAAGGAAAACTAAAAAGTCTAGACAGCGAAATCGAATCAAAGTCAAAGCGGGTTCAAAATTTAGTTTCTAGGATCGCGGAACTGCCGTCTGAGATATCAGCCGATGCTTTTTACCAGCAAATCAAAGAAACGAATCAAAAGATTGTTGAGTTTAAGTCCGCAAGAACTGAATTAATGTCAAAGTCGGTAAGCCTTAAAGGAAATGCGATTCACAAAGATGGGCTGATTGATAAAATCAAAAGAACCGTCGCAAAGCTTGAGGAAACTCCGATTGAGTTAAGAAAGCCGTTATATTCGAATTTAATAAAATTTGCCGAGATCCATCCAACGAAAATTAAGGTGGGCATTTACGCGCCCACTGAGTCTTTTAACTGTGACGATCAAACTCCAATGAAAGCTACAGGAACCGATGGGGTCCCCAAAGGGGCAGAGCTAAATTTTAAAAATTCTGAGGTAAAAACGAAAATTCTAGATTTTTCTAGAAAGAGTGCTGGTTCGACCAGCGTTACGATTGGTGCACCCGTCAGGACTTGAACCTGAAACCCTCTGATCCGAAGTCAGATACTCTATCCAATTGAGCTACGGGTGCACGGTAGGAAAAAATGATTCTGTGAAGCTCAGGCAATTTGCCAATTTATTCTTTAAGAATCAACTGATTGCTGAGCTCGTGTTGATTTATGGCTGTTGGTGGGAAGTGTTTGGCCAATAACTCCCCGCTTCTTTCGATGGCGGTGATCAAAACATCAGCTGTTTTTCCGGAGCCGATGCCTTGAACCAGTTCCTGGCAGATTTTGGACCAGGTTTCCGGCGGAAGCTTTTTGGCGATACCTTCGTCAGCCAAAATCACCGCTTTTCTTTCCATCAGTGATAAGAAAAGTAAGACTCCGGTGTGTTCTTTAGTTTGGTTGGTTTTGCTTTGGTAGAACTCGAGCAAGGCGCGGGCTTCGACTTGAAAAGCTTGGTCGGTGATCGGCACAAACAATCTTTGCATCCAAACTGTTTTCGCTAGAGGAATCGAAAGCAAGTAGCTCGCTGCTGCGACGGCAAACAGGATCCATGAGAAACTTGCCTCGGCCATCAGACCTTTTTTTGGCAATTCGAAAACCATGAAAGTCAGTAATAAAATCAAAGTGATCACCCACGGCACATGAGCGATGGTCGATGATCTTCGCACAATCATCGGCACGATCTGGCCCGCGGTCGAGCGCTCGGCTTTATCGACGGCGTCGCTGACTCGGTGGAGTTCCTCTTTGGTCATGAAGCTTTCAGCCCAGCTGGGATGTGGCTTCCGATGTTTTCCGATTTCCATTTTACCAATTTCCACTGGCACCTCCGCCACTGAATCCGCCGCCGCCGCCGCCCCAGCCAGAACCGCCACCGCCGCCACCGCCGCCACCGCCACCGCCGAATCCACCACTACCACCCCAACCTCCAAAGCCTCCGCCGCCCCAAGGTCCGCGACCTCGAGGTCGGAAAAGATTGGAGAGAATCATGAAAATAATGAAAACCAAAAAGAACAAACCCTTGAAGCGACCAAAAACCGAAGCATGACGTTCTGTTTGCTGCGGAGCTTGGAGCATCTGTTCATCCACTTGAAATTCGGGATCGATAGTTTGAATGACTTTGAAGACACCGACGACGATTCCTTGTGAGGGAGAAACTTGGCGAAAAGTCGGCACCATCACATCAGAAATAATTTGCTTAGCTTTGATATCCGGAAGAACTCCCTCAAGCCCCTGACCCACTTCGATGCGGATCGATTTTTCTTTGGCTGCAATGAGGATCAGGACTCCGTCATCCTTTTTTTTCTGCCCCAGTTTCCATTTGTCGGTGACTTGAATGGACGCCTGCTCGATGGGAATTCCCTCGAGTGAAGGCAAAGTCAAAACTTGAAGTTGGCCTTTTCCCTCTTGGTGAAAGCGCAAAATCATCTCGCGGATCATATTTTGATCTGAAGTTGAGATGATCTGGGCTGTGTCCATCACGGGATCGGTCAATGTCGGAATGACAAGACCCTTTCCCAATTGAGCCCAGAGGCTCAAAGGCAAAAGCAATGCTGAAAGAAAAACAAGCGGCAATCGTCGACTCATTTTAAAATTTTACTTCTGGTGCTTTTTCAGCCGCCGCTTTTTCTTCAGGTGCTAAATCCCATTGTGGCATTTTCTCAAAATGGTAGAGAAAGCTATTGGTCCAACTGGTCGGAGGAACAACCACCAAATTGTTGAAGTCATTGATTGACTGAATGTAGCGCTGTCGAGCCACTGTGATTCGATTCTCCGTTCCCTCGAGCTGAGCTTGAAGATCGCGAAATTGAGTATCAGCTTTTAGGTTCGGATAATTTTCCGACACCGCCAACAAGCGACCCAAGGCTTGCGACAACTGTCCTTGCGCTTGAGAAAATTTCGCCAATTGATCGGGAGTGACTTTTGACGGATCAATCGTAATTGAGGTTGCCTTGGCACGAGCTTCGGTGACTCCAAGCAAAGTTTCGTTTTCGTGTTTCGCATAGCCCTTCACAACGTTCACCAAATTTGGAATCAAATCGGCTCGTCGCTTGTACTGATTGGTAACCTCCGCAAGCGAAGCCTCCGTGGCATTTTTTTGCTGTGGAATGCTTTGCATCCCGCAAGCAGTCAGAATGGAAAAACCACTGAGCAGTAGCAGTGTCTTGCCTGTGGATTTAAAAAAAGATTTCGAAAAACTGAGATTCATTTTCATTGGCAAATTCTCCCTTACGAGGATTGGAATTTACTTGATCTTTGAGAGAAAAAACAGTTCATCTGAATGACGCATGAAGCTTCACTGCAAAAAAAGCTCAGATCTGATCTTTATCGACAAAGCTGCCGGCTTTTCCACTGAAACTCTGGTGGAAATTTACAGCCAAGAGCTTGGCCTGAAGCTTTTTCCTTTTTTTTCTTTGGATCTTCCAGTCACCGGCAGCTTTGCCCTTGCCAGCAGCGAAAAAAAAGCACTAGAGCTGCAAAATCTCAAGGCGCAAAATCTCATCCAATCGAAGCACTGGTTTATCACCGCTGCGGTTTCTGATTCTGAGGAAATGCCTGCAATCGACGGCGCTCACTTTCAAAGGATCAAACGATCTCCTTTTTTTGAACTCTGGCAGTGCGCCTCTCATCAGCTGACTGATCAAGAAATTTGTAGATTGGCAGCAAAATTAAAGTTGCCCGTGCTTGGTGATCATAAAAACGGCGGCGTGCCTTTTCCTCAACTTTGCCTTCATCAAATCGAATTAAATTTACCTCAAGAAGTCAGCTGGACAACTCCGGCTCCACGCCATTTTGAACGCCTTGGCTTGCTGACGGATCAAGAGTTAGTCCAATGGTTAACCGAAGTCGATCGACGGCAGAGAGTGTACAACTTTTTGGCTCATAAAGATGAATCGCTTCGCTTGGTTCATTTGCATCAACTGCGAGTTGATCTATTTGGATCGCAGCTCTGGCTTTACTGGTACGAGGAAAGGGATCCGGGGCCACAAGATCTTGAGCGAGTTGAAGCCTTCAGTCGAGCCCTTGGCCGTCCTTATCTGCTGAAGAAAATGCAAAATCGCGGTGCCCGCCCTGGCGATAAGATTCACTGGCTGCATGAAGACTGGAAAAGTCTCTGGACGGCTGAGGAAGCGAACCTCAAGTTTCAGATTAGTTCGGATCGTGGACAGTCCCCTGGTTTGTTTTTAGATCAGAGATCCAACCGCGCTCAGTTGCAACAGAAGGCTAAACTTAAAAATATTTTGAACCTTTTTGCTTACACCTGCGGCTTTTCGCTTTCAGCAGCGCTGGGTGAGGCCTCGCAGGTGACATCAGTTGATGTCAGCAAAGTTTTTCTCGATTGGGGGCAGGTTAATTTTAACTTGAACCAGCTGGACGCAACGAGATATGAATTCTTTAGCCAGGATTCAATCTTATTTTTGAAAGGCTGCTTGAAAAGAAATCGCAAATTCGATTTAATCATTTGCGATCCTCCCTCTTTCGGCCGGCACAAGGATCAGGTTTTCAAGTTGGATCGAGACCTGAAAGAACTTCTGACGCTGGCTTGGGATTGCTTAAATTCTGACGGCCAAATTTTATTTAGCTGCAATTACGAAAAGTGGGATTTGAAAGAAATGAAAAATCGAATTCAAAAAATTTTAACTTCCGCACGACTTCAGCCCACCCTTGCAACTTATGATTACGAATTGCCTGAGAAAGAAGCCCTGCTCAAATCTGTTTGGATTTTAAAAGGAAAGAGCTGATGCATTCCACCGAGTGCACTTCGATTCCTGTCAATCTTTTGCAGCGACTACTGGTCGAGACGAATATCAATCGCGCTTTGGAATCTCTGACTCAATTTGCCGAAGAAACCGTTCCCGGAATGAAGGCGATGATTCTCACTTTCGATGCAGAAAAAGAACGCCTCATTCCGGCTTCCAGCCCAAGCCTTCCATTTACCGCTCCTCATTCCACTTATGGCTTGCCCGTCGGGCCACAATTCACGACCACGAGCCAGGCTGCTTACTGGAAAACATCAATCCTGACCAAAGATATTTTGCTAGAAAAAACTTGGGAGCCGCATTTTGATTTGGCGCTCGCCGCGGGAATTCGATCTGTGTTTGCCATTCCAATTCTTTCGACCAAAAGCGAATTGTTGGGAACTTTCTCTTTTCTTTTTGCCGAAGTTTTAAGTGGCTACCCGGAGCAAATTCAATTGTTTGAGACAATGACAAATTTGGCAGGGGTCACTTTGGAAAGATATAGCAACCAAAGAAAAACCCAGGCTCTGCTGGCCGAACTGCAGTCTTCTCAAGAGCGTTTGGATCTAGCTTTGCAGTCGCAAAAAATGGGCGTTTGGGACTGGTACATTCAAGCAGACCGCGTGATCTGGGACAATGCCACTCACGAAATTTATGGACTGAAGCCGGGCACCGTTCACACGGTCTCTGATTGGAGCCGATGCACCCATCCGGATGAGATTCATTCGCTCACCTCAAGCATTCAAAAAGTCTTTGCCGAAGGCGGCCCTTACGAGCATCAGTACCGCATTCTTCGCGGCGAAGAGGTCAGACATTTGGCAGCCGTTGGCTATGTGGTTCGGGACTCTCGGGGAGAGCCGCTTCGAATGACCGGCCTTGTCTGGGATGTAACTGAAAAAGCATATGCAATCAAAAAGCTCGAACAAGAGCGGGCCAAAGTCATTGCAAATTCTAAAATGGCATCACTTGGAGAGATGGCCAGCGGAATCGCCCACGAAATTAACAATCCACTGACGATCATTTTAAATCGGGCTAATCTTCTGAAAGAGCGAATTCGGGCCAATGCTTTTGACCCGGTGGTTGCTCGTCAAGAATTGGAAAAAATAGAAGGCACAGTCGAGCGCATTGCCAAAATCATCCGTGGATTGAGAGCATTTTCTAGAAACGCCGACCAGGATCCAATGATCTCGGTTGAGCTCAATTCGATCATCGATGAAACTTTGGAACTATGCCGGGAAAAATTTCGACTTCATGGAGTCAATTTGCGAATGAAGGGCTTGCACCACGTGCTCTCACTTCGCTGTCGACCTGCTCAAATCTCTCAGGTTCTTCTCAATTTTTTCAACAACAGTTTTGACGCTGTCGCGGGAACCAAAGATCCATGGATTGAACTGGAAGCCAGTGCCCGCCAGCAAAAAATAGTGATGCGTCTCACTGACAGCGGCAACGGCATCCCGTCTCATATTGCCGAACGCATGATGGACCCATTTTTTTCGACCAAAGAAGTAGGCCGCGGCACAGGCTTGGGATTATCGATTTCAAAGGGAATTCTTGAGGAGCATGAGGGTCGGGTCTGGCTCGACCGCGAACATCCTCACACCAGTTTCGTGATCGAATTGCCTTTGGAGCATATCTTGCGACCGGTAAAGAGCTCATCGATTTCAATTCAATACCAAGCGCAAGATTCGCCGCCATCTCTGGTTCTCATCAACTCGCCACAAGCTCTGGCAAAATCAGATGAGAACTCAGTAAAGCTTTGAGAGCTCCATCGAGTACTTGCCCGGAGAATAATGAGCGAAGCGCTCTTCCTTTAATTTTTGAAAACTTTTTTCGGAGCTCGAGGCGCTCGCAAAAGGATAAATAGCGATTCCACCTCGAGGTGTGAATTCGCCGATCACTTCCAAATATTTAGGCTGCATCAAATCCACCAAGTCATCACAAATTGTCTGCACGCAGTCTTCGTGAAAATCTCCATGGTTGCGAAAGCTAAAAAGATAGAGCTTCAATGATTTGCTCTCAACCATTTTTGCTCCGGCCACATAATTAATAAATATTTTCGCAAAATCGGGCTGCGAAGTCTTTGGACACAAAGAGGTAAACTCGGTGCAGATTAAGCTTGTCCAAGCCAAGCTTCGAGGATTTTTATTCTCAAAGGCTTCCAATAATTTTGCTGAATACGTCGCCGGATACTGCGTCTGGGCCTCACCCAAGCTGAAACTCTTAAGCTCTGCTTGTCTTGTTTTTTTGTCATTTTTAGCTTCGTTTTTACTTTTCGCCATTCAAGCTCCTCAAGCATTTAGCTACAGATGCATTCTGTCTGCTTTCATCAACTTTTCGTTTCAACTGTCTATTTCAATTTTCCTTGCAGGGCAAGCGCACGCAAAACCTCAGTGCTCGAATCCAAAGTCCGAAGCGCGTAAACGGCCTTCAGAGTTTCCTGATCCTGCGAATTAAGATCGCCATTTTGCCCAAGCCTTGCCTGCCGACTGAGATACATCTGATAAAAGCAAAGCGCACCTGCCACTGAAATATTATAAGATTGCACGAAGCCTTCCATCGGAATGAGAACTCGGTGATCCGCAGCTTCGATCATCTCAGGCGAAACTCCCTCTTTTTCATTTCCTAAAACTAAAGCGCTCGGCTTCGAGAAATCCACTTCAGCGATGGGCTTAGAGCTTGAATCAAGATGAGTCACGACGATCTGTTTGCCTTGATCTTTGAGAGCTCGCACACAGTCCTTCGTGCTCTTCCATTTTTTCAGTTCAATCCATTTGTCAGCACCAGCTGTGGTTCTTTGGCTTTCTTTGAAACGCTCTCCCAATTCGATCAGGTGAACTTGCCCTAGCCCGAAGGCTTCTGCTGATCGCATGACCGCACTGGCGTTGCCCCTGTCATAAATATTTTCCAGCACCACCACATTTGAAAAACAACGAGCCCGGACGACTTTCTCAATTCGCTCTCGACGCTCCACGGTCAGCAAGGGCCAAATATGAGTCAGCACCTGCAGAGCACTGACTTCCAAGCCGCTTTCGAAATGAAGAGGATTGCTAAACGGAAACATCGATTAGCGCAGGATAGCTTGAGGAGTTTTGGCCAGATCGCGAGTGATATTTTTTTGGTGTGCTTCGATCGTTCCGCCGCCAATTTCAAGCAGCTTGGCATCTCGCCACAATCTCTCAACAACATATTCGCCCACATAACCGTAGCCACCCAAAACTTGAATCGCTCGGTCAGCGACGTTTTTTGCCATCGTGGTTGCCACCAATTTGACTCCGTCGGAGTCCAAGCGATTGCCTTCTTTGTTTAACTGCAGCTGTCTTGCAGTGTTGTAAACATAAGTTCGCGCCGCTTTGTATTCAGCATAACTTTCAGCGATGTATTTTTGAATTTGACCAAAGCGATTTAAAGGCTCACCGAAGGATTCTCTTTCCGTCGCATAACGGTTCATAATTTCCAGAGAGCGTTTGGCGATTCCCAATGACATCGCGGCCAAGGTGACTCGCTCAATTTCTAAGTTACGCATCATATGCAGCATGGAATCGCCTTCGTGGCCGACCAAAGCGCTGGCTGGAACTTGGCATTTATCAAAGACCAATTCAGCGGTGTTCGAAGCTCGCATGCCCAATTTGTCGCTGATCTTTTGGCCCACACTGAGACCTGAACTTATCGAGTCCACCAAGAAAGTTGAGATCAATGCGCGGCCCTTACTTTCTCCCGTCTTGGCATAAACCAAAACACAATGGGCCGGAGTTTTCTGATCGTCGATTGCGCCGTTGGTGATCCACATTTTTCGGCCGGTGATTTCATAGCCGGATTTAGTTTTCAAAGCTGTTGTCTGCATAGCCATCACATCGGTACCGACGGCAGGTTCCGACATGGCCATCGCGCCGACCCACTCGCCCGAGCAAAGCTTC
>JAYUCD010000315.1:0-6316 GCA_043740515.1 Bdellovibrio sp.
TGGAGCTGGAGCTGGAGCTGGAGCTGGAGCTGGAGCTGGAGCTGGAGCTGGGGCTGGGGCTGGAGCTGGAGCTGGAGCTGGAGCTGGAGCTGGAGCTGGAGCTGGAGCTGGAGCTCCTACAGGAATCTCAATTGTATGTTCGCATTTTTTAGCAGAGTGGTTTTCATCTTCATCGTCGTCGTCATCATCTTTTCCACTGTGACGAGATGAGATCGACATTTTTTCGAATCTGTTCTGGTATTGCAAACGATGTTCATCTTTATCATCATCATCATCTTTATGATGATGTGGCTTCGCTGCGCAATTTGTGTCCTTCCAAGAAAGATAGGCATGAAAGACGGGGACGAAATAGCAGCTGCCGGCTTGATCGTTTTTGTGAGAGTTTGGAATATCTAGGATGAGGTGAAGTTGGTAATTTTCTGCGGTCTTTGTGTCCAATGCCTTTGGAAACTGTAGGGACATTGGATGAGTTCTGAGTATGCAATGATGACCGTCCGATTCCAAAATTCGCGAGTGATTTTGGTCAATAGTAAACTTAAAATTGCTTAGGCCTGATGGATTTTGGATAAAAAAGTGCATATTCCGGTGATTTTCGCTTTCGGAGTCTTCATTGAAGCGAAAAGCAAGGGCTCCCTTAAAAGGGAGTGGTTTAAACTCTGAAGAAAGTTTTTTAAGCTCAATTTTTTTCAGAGGCATAAAGACAGTCTCGAGTTCTTCTTCCTCTCTGTGCTTAGACTGATGGCCTTCATTTTCATTGCCAGCGGTCGTCTGTAAATAAACAGTCAAGACATCGGCAGGAGTTTTGCGGTTACCTCTTTCGTGAGCAGAAAGGCTCACTGGAACGAGGACCAGGCTGACCGCAAGGCTCAGGAGCATTTGTGTTCGTCGAGATGTATTCATGGTGTTCCTCCGAAACTGATTCAATTCTAAACTTCTTTCGGCATTTCACAATTTTATTAAAGTCTTGTGTTGATATTCGGGAATGATCAGAAAAGTGAAAACAAAAAGTTAGTCAGTTTCTTAAACTTTGAAGGGGCCCGCAAATCTGTTCCAATTGTTTCAGAATGAGAAAGTAAAATTTCTAAAGTAAAAATCTTGCTTCGGCAAAGGTCAGCTCAGGAAAATGAGCAGTCCGCCCAGGGGGAGGAAGATCCAGTATTCGATTGGTGCAAGCCAAATCCAGCGAGGATGCCAAGAGATGTATTGTTTTTTGAATTTTGAAATGCCGAAGCCTGGATTGACGACAAACCACAAAAAATCTTCGAGAATCCAAAAGATCATAAATCCGCCAAGCACTCGGCTTTCAAGAGCCCACGACCAGGGGGTGGCAAAGCAGACCGGCAAATGAAAAATCAGAAAAATAAAACTGAGAACCCAGGCATGATAACCAGTCATAGCTCGTCCACCAAAAAATATTTTTAAGGCCCAATGGTTTTCAAATTTCCAGGTTGGTAAATTTTTGGCCCAGCCGTCGGTTCCTTCAATTTGAATTTCAACTTTCGCAAACCAAAAGGCTAAAACCAACAAAAGAAACAGATAAGAAATTTTTTCTAACATGTTACCAACTTGTCTGC
Source organism: Bdellovibrio sp. (assembly GCA_043740515.1). Taxonomy (GTDB): domain Bacteria; phylum Bdellovibrionota; class Bdellovibrionia; order Bdellovibrionales; family Bdellovibrionaceae; genus 21-14-0-10-47-8. Next base: position 1,575 of record JAYUCD010000315.1, read on the forward strand.
AGAGCTTGGGGAGTAAAATTCTTGTCGGCCAGATTTGCTTTCACATCGATCTGACTGAGCTCAATGTCCGTGCCTCGATTTTTAACAAGATTGAGGATATGAATTTTTTGTGCGCGAAAGATATGTTCGCTATAAGCTTTGTAATCGAGAAATTCGACTCGTTTAACCAAAGTCGAACCTGTGAAATATTCAGTTTTGATTGGTAAAGATGTCTCCAAAGAAAAAGTCGTATCGATTTTGCTGTACTCACTATTCCCAGCTTTAGGAGTCAGCTCAACGATTGCCACTTTGGCATCTTTTTTCAAAAGTTTTGCCTCTGCGCCTTTGAAGGCATCAGGATTCAGATCTTCCGGACTCAGTTCAGAACCCAGTAGGCCGGAAGATTTTTTCACGCTGGAAATTCGCCGAACCTGTTTGCTGGATGGAAGATAGAGCCACTGTTGTTGTTCGCCATTTTCGATCACTACAAGGACCGAAGTGCCTTTGATATCGACCGGAGCTGTCATGCGGGCCATGGCCTTAAATGTTTTTTCGCTTTGCAGAGTTTGCAAATCCATTTCGCGGATTTTAATTTCACCAGTGGGCTCGATGATTTTCAAAATTGCATGCGTTTTGTTTTTATTCGATTGCAATTGGACTCGAGATTTTTCTAATAGCGCCTGAGCTTCTGAGTCGATTGCTTTAGCTTTAGGCGAAATCAAGGACAAAAACAAAAAAGAAGATAATAGAAGGCATAAGCAACAGCTGCGATGGGCTCCGTTTGTAGGTGCCTTGCCCCTTGAATCTTGTGAATAATTTTCTTCCATTCTGATTTCCTTTGAAAGAGAGACTGCCTAGGCCTCAATGTTAAAATCGCCCTTAGAGAAGTTCAATGCAAAAAGCAGAACGCAGGACGGCTTGGTGCAAGACGCCTCTATTTTTTTAAAAACTTTGTGCTATGAAGATCGCAGGAGTGACTATGAGTAAAATTCAAAACCTGATTCTCAGTTTGTTAACAGTATTTATTTCGTTTCCAGGCTACTCAGCCACTCCTCAGCCAAGCGGGCGAGATGGAACGGTGGTTGCGCTCTTTACTCCATGGCCAGTCTTCCAAAAATCTTTGCAGAGCTTGCTATCTGGCTATACGATTTCCAATCAACAATCTTTACCGGATCAAATTGTTCAAGCCAGTGGTTTGAATTGGCACGTCAACCAGATTTCATGGAAATTGAAATCCAATTTTATCACGACTCAAACAAGCCAAAACTCACTGCAATTGGACTCAAAAAATTTGCAGCTCGCTCTGTCGATCGGTCAGATCTCAGTGGATCAGGTCATTCAAAAAGTTGTCGGTGGCTCAACGATCGATATTCATATTCAAGCTCAATGTGATCCGATTCAACTAAGCCAGACTCAAGCTCACGGCTCGGCGCACGTTGTGTACCAGTTCAGTGCGGCTTCGATCACTACCCAGGTCGATCAAGTGCAATTGCAATGGCCTGCAAACACTTGGTCCGTGGGAGCGCTGAATTGTCGTGGGCCGAAGGGACTGGATTCGGCATTGAAAAATGAATTGTTTCAACAGCTGCGAAGTTCAACACCTCTCTTGCCATTTATTCAGAGCGGTTTGGCGACGGGAATTCAGAGCGGAGTCAATCAGCTGATCTCCCGGCTGAAGTTGCCGACGCCGATTCAGGTCAGTGGAAACAAGTTGCCGCTGCATTTGAGTTTTGCTCAATTTCAATCGATGACTGAAGGTCTGCTTGTTTACGGCCAACTGACTTGGCCGATTCAGGGGGCGTCGAGAACTCCAGAAAACTTGATGATCTCACGGCTGCCAAGCGAAGTGGCGACAAGTCGCGTACCGGTGTTGCTGACTCCGACTTTGGGATGGAGCCGGTTGATACGAGCCGAAGTCGCAGCCAATCCTGTGTCGGCAAAAATCAGTTTGAATCAAATTCCAGCTTTTCAAAATCTACTGAACAATCGATTGCAGCAGCTCTTCGCTTGGCCCGATCTGCTTCATTACGAGGAAGAAGACCCCTTTAGCTTTGTGGCTCGCTCACTGAGCATCCAGACGATCAGTTGGAATGATGATGGCTCTCTCGATGCGGAATTATCGACTCGTGCTGTGATTCAGTCTCAAAGAGAACAAAAAGTTTGGGATTATTTGTTGGTCTCTGGAAATGGCAGCACCCATTTGACTCCAACTGTGAAAAATGGAGTCCTCTCAGTCAGTGCTCAAGTGCAAGTTCCCCAGTTGAACTTTCAATTTGGCGATCAATATGTCGAAACGTTTCATCCGCCTACTGAAATCAATTCGGTTGTCTTGGATGCAGTTTCACAGAGCTTAAAGACTTCGCTGAAATTTTCCACCACTTTGCCGGTGCTTGATTTAGGGCCTTTGGGTCAGGCGCGATTTAACGGTTGGGAGTCTCTGCCTGGAGCTCTGATCGCAGTGCCTTTAAAATTGAAGTAAGAGGCCGAGACTGGCTCGGCTTTGATTTGTCCAGAATCCAAAAAGGCTGTTTGCCGGTCCTTGAATTTGATCGAGCGAAAAATCCAAAATGAAATGTTCGGAGATTTTTCTTTCCGCTTTCAGTCGATTGAAAGCGGCATTGTGACGATGTTCCCAGAGACCGCTGTAGACAAGCAGCAAATTGTCACCAATCGGCAAACGCGCTCCATAGAGCAATGAAGCCTGAAAGGGATCTTGAATCGTTAGCGGGCCGCTGGGCAGTTGAGGACTTCGACCGTAAGAATATCCTAGAGACAAAACAGCCATTTGCTGAAAAATCTCTAAACTTTTTTCCATCGAACCAACAAACTGCTCAGTCCAAGTGGGCAGCACTACGTCATCTCCCAGCGGCTGGTCGTGCCGGCCCGCCAAGCGGTAAATCCAAGTTTCCTGAGCGCTCGAAACTATTCCTAAAGCTAAAGTTCGACGGCGATAATCCACGGGCTGCAACTGAATCGGATTGTTCAATTGAATGATCGGCGGATCGATTTGGATTAAATCTCCTTTGAGCGCCACTTTTGAAACCGGAAGCTGTGCTGCGCCCACAAAAGCCGCAAGCGAAAGGTCCCAAGCCTTTCCATGAAACTGAATTCGGCCGCCAAAATTATTTCGCAGGGCCTCGTTGAGCGATTGATGGGTAGCAATTTGAAATTCAGGATTCTCTGGCGCCAAAACCGAAGTGCTACCATCGCTCAAGGGCAAGCTTGTCTTCCGAGGAAGCCATCTTGAATTCTCACCCGGTAGCCGAGGCGCTGTTTGCCAAGGGATAAATTGCGTCTCCCAAGTGACTTGAGACTCGCCACCAGCCAAAGAAATTCCGAGTGATCCTAAATTTTCAGGAGCAAAGGGATTGCGGTAACTTTTCATCGTTGCAATATCCATCGGGTTGTAACCGTCGGGACCTTCCCAAGCTTTGATAAAGCTGCCGATCTGAAAGTGAAGTGCAGAAAAATTCGCTTCGATCTGGCTATCACGTAAATTGTAATCCAGAGAAACGTCGACTAACTTTTCAGCTATTGAAATTTTCAGCTGTGGCTCAAAACGAATTTGAAAATTTTCTGAGAAAGAATGTTTGCTTTCGATTTCCAAAGTTAAATTTTGCTGATCAGATTTGATGGGTGAGACCTGAGGTCCAAGATAATTTTCAAACTGAAGATGGGCTCGACCCGAAAAATCAGCTTGGGCCAAAGATGACAATTCGAAAAGCAGTAGAATCAGGAAAAGAAAGGGGCCGAAACCCAATCGTGGTTTGGGTTTCGGATTTAGGCCGAGTAAGCCTTGATAATCTTTTTGGCCTTGTGCTTGGTGAATAAAAGATCTCCTACTTTCATTCTCTGTTTCGCTTTGAGATCGACCAAAGAATAAAAAGTTCCGCGCCAGTAAATTCCCTTTCGGAAAAGCGCGAGAATACCTGATCTTAAAAAGATCAAGGGCAGTAAGGCAAAAGAAATCGGAAATAACAAAACGCTAAATGGATTCATCGCCATTAATTTTTTCAACTGGATATCGACAGTCAAAAGATAAATTCCCAGACTGACCAAAGTGCCTAAGCCGGCAATCCAATTGTGTAAGAGAAATGGAAAGATCATGAAACTGGAAAAGATCAACCAAGTGCCAAGCAAGATGAAAATGATGGAAGTCATCGAGTACTGGCAAAGAGCAAAGCTATTTTTCTCAAGCCCTCTCATCATGGCTCGCAGTGATGGATACCACTCAAGTTTGACTTCATGCCGCCCAGACAAGGCGCCCATTCGGGCCCCAGCTCTTCTCAGCATAAAAGCAAAGCCGGTGTCATCAACCACTTCCATTTTCAACCATTCGAGCCCCTCAGACTGCTCGTAGGTTTCTCGTTTGCAAAGCAGAAATGCGCCTTGCCCGTAGCAAATTTTGTAATTCGGATCATTGAGTTTGCGTGGCTCAAATAAAAGCGAAGCTTGATGATAGAGTTGAGCCATCATCACTTGAAGAAAAAATGTTTTCGTCACCAAGTCTGGAATCACCGTCAAAAAATCCAAAGAATTGCGTAGATTGTAGGAGATTGCTTTCTTCAAAGACTCGCTTGAAAAGTGGACATCGGCGTCTGTTAATAGAACCCACTCGCCGGTTGTTTGTTTCAAGCCTTCTGAGAGAGCATGCACCTTTCCCAACCAACCATCTGGCAAAGTTTCAATATGCAGCGCTCGAAAGTGTGGATCCGAAGCTGCCAAGCGATCGATGATCTCGCCAGTGTTGTCGGTTGATCGAT
>JAYUCD010000316.1:0-5645 GCA_043740515.1 Bdellovibrio sp.
CTGCTTCTCGGCCGATTGAATCACGAGCTGAATGTCTCGACACTTTTGCTCCATCAAGGTCGTCAGCTGAGTCACTTGAGTTTCAGTTCGATCGCTCAAGTCTTCGAGCACTGAAATTTTGCTTTGCAAAAGCTGAAGTCCCCGACTCAACCTTGGATCGTCTTTTGCGGGTCGGCTCAGTCGCACCCACAGAAAACCAACAGCGGTCAACAAGCTCAGGTTCACAAAAATTTGTACAAGTCCCCAAAAAGTCACAAGAAGCCTCCTGGCTCTCAAGTTCGGCGCAAAAACACGCTCTCCTCTCATTGTAAAAAGCAGAAGGCAGAAGAACCAGGGCTCTCTTGTGGGGGAAGCCTTGTTCTAGATCAAAGGCTCGTTGGAAAATGTCATTTCATAGCCCCTAGGCAAGTTCAGATTCGAACTTTAGAAATCTTTCATAGGCCTGGTCTAGCTGTTTATCGGAAGCTGCAATGCTCAAGCGAAGGTAACCTTCGGTTCCAAACTCAATTCCTGGAACAGTCGCAACAAAATATTTTTCAAGTAAGACTGCGGCCAGATCTTTGGAATTTGAAATCACCGCATGGCCTGGAACTTTTTTTCCAAAAATTGAATCCACTTTGACCCAAAAATAAAAAGCTCCGTCGGGCGGAATCACTTGAAAGTGCTTCAGTGTTTGAAATTTTTTGAGCATCCGGTCTCGCTTGAATTCTAATTTTTCAACTGCAACCTTCAGCTCTGGCACTCCGCCTTGCAAAGCTGCGAGCACTGCCTTCTGAGAAATGCTTGTGACATTCGAGGTCGACTGACTCATGAAATCTGCAGTGACTTTCATCAAAGCCTCGGGGCCGAGCGCCCAGCCGACTCGCCAGCCCGTCATGGAAAAAGTTTTGGAAGCGCCATTCACCAAAATCATTTGGTCCTTCAAGGCTGGAGCTGAAGCCAACAAGTGAGGTGCGCGGAAAATGTGATCCGGGTCTTCGATTAAATTTTTCTTCTGTGATTGGAAAACCAATTTGTCATAAATATCATCTGAAATCACAATCAGTTTTGGATGTTTCTCAATGACTTTGGCTAATTGCGAAAGCTCTTGCTTGGTATACATCAAACCCGTCGGATTGCTTGGACTGCACAAAATCAAAACTTTGGTTTTAGCAGTGATCGATTTTTCCAACAGCTCCGGACTCAATTTAAAATTTTCATTCAGGCCACATTCAATGATCTTCGCTTGCGCACCAGCTAGCTCGGCCATTGTCGGATAACTGACCCAGTAAGGAGAAGGAATTAAAACTTCATCGCCCTCTTCCACCAGCATTTGCAAAAGAGCATAAATAACAAATTTTGCACCGGCGCCAACAACCACCTGGGCACCTGTGTAATTGACTCCGACTTCTTCCGAAGTTCGCTTGGCAATTAAGTTTCTCAGCTCGGGAATTCCTGCTGCAGCCGTGTATTTGGTAAATCCTTCTTCGATCGCTTTCACAGCCGCTTGAGCCGCGACCTTGAAAGTTGGCCAATCCGGCTCTCCGACTGTCAGAGAAACCACATCGTGCCCTTGGTCTCCCAGTTCACGAGCTTTGTTGGCCATGGCCATTGTTGGAGAGGGCTTCAATGCTTGGGCGCGTTTCGAAAGCATCACTGCTCCTTTAATTTTTGTCGGAGTGGTTCTTGAACGACGTCGGGAACGAGACCTTTGAGCGAACCTTTGTAGCGAGCGACTTCTTTGACTCCCCGAGAGGAGACGTAATAAAATTCTGGATTGGCAAAAATCAACATTGTCTCGATTTGCGGATCCAATTTTCGGTTGATGTTTGCCATCGTCATTTCATATTCGAAATCCATCACCGCTCGCAGTCCACGCACGATCACTTTGGCTTTATGCTGATGGAGATAATCAACTGTGAGACCCTCGTGAATATCCACTTTAATATTGTTGAGATGAGCCAAAGACAGTTCGATTAATTTTTTTCTTTCGGAGCTCGAGAAGAGGCAGGTCTTTTGCGAAGATTCAGAAATTAAAACTGTGACATGATCAAACATTTTGGAAATGCGTTCGATGATGTCCACATGTCCTAGAGTGATGGGATCGAAGCTTCCAGGATAAATCGCAGTTTTCATTTTTTCCTAAAGAAGGAGAGAAATTTGTCGCCGAATTCCCGAACATTATAACGAGTGAGAGTAGAATAGTCGTCTAAAATCTTTTCTCGCCGCCCTGATTCGATCAGAAACAGAGTTTTTACTTCTTCAGAATTTAGACGAAACACCTGTGAAAGATCGGCCACCTGCATGACATCGTGGGCCATCTCTTCGGTAAAAGGTGGATCTGCAAAAATCAGATCAAATCCTTCTCCTTGATAACTTTTCAGAAAGCTGAGCACATCTTTTTGGACGATTTTAAAATCTTCATCCACTTTTAATTTTTGCAGATTTTTTTCAAGAATCTGAATAGATTTTTTATTCTTCTCGACAAAGAGAACGCTCGCCGCTCCTCTGGAAAGCGCTTCGATTCCTAAGTTTCCAGTTCCTGAAAACAAATCCAAAACTCGCGCTCCCTCAATATGATTTTGAATCATATTGAACATACTCTCTTTCACTCGGTCGGTGGTGGGCCTGATGTGATCCGCTGAAAAGGGAACCAGATGATGGCCTTTGTATTTTCCGGAGATGACTCGCATGACATCTCCCTAAAATTTCTTTTGGCCACTCTTAACAAGAAAATTATTAATATTCAGTCTGTCTTGAGTTGGGAGTGCTTTGAAATGCATTTCAATCGTGTAAGCTTTCGTCGTTTGCCTCTTGTTGACTGCTTCCATAGCATCGTAGGTTTTAATAACCTTGACCACCGTCTTAACGGGAAAGTTCACAACCGGAAGTTCAAAATTGATATGATAGTTTTCTCCCACTTTATAAAAATGGACGGTGTTCACTCGCATCAAAAAACCGATATCAGTGAGCTTAAGGATGTGTCCATTCAAGGGAGGAACTCCCTCGGCTTGTACAATTTCGATATGGATTGGATAGGGCGCAACTTTTTTGACTTGATTTGACGTGGCCACAACTGCGGATTGTTCTTCCGCGGTCTTTTCTGGAGCAGAAGTTGGCTCTAATTCAGGCTTTTTAATTTTTGGTGCTGTCATACTGAAATTAGCTTAGCATTTCTCGGACGAGCTTCACAATTCCAAAAATATCCTCGAAGGGTTTCGGTATAAAATGATCGGCGCCCAGACCTTTGGCAGAGTCCAGGCTGTAGTCGCCTGAATAAGCTGAAATCAAGACAACCTGACTCAATTTACGAATTTCCTCTGAAATCTCCGCGAGAACTTGGGGGCCGGTTAAGCCGGGCATTAAAATATCTAAGAAAACCAAATCGGGTTTTTCTTTTTCCCAGACTTCAAGACCTTGCTTGCCGTCAATTGCTTCTAAAACAAAAAAACCACCAGCTTCGAGAGCTCGCTTTAGAGAACGTCGGACCAAGGGTTCGTCATCGACCACCAAAATTCTTTTCATGCTTTGGGATTTTCTGGAAAAACCTGTGGAAGTACAACTTCGAAAAGCGCGCCCTCACCTAATTTTGTCTTCACACTGATGGTCCCGCCAGAGCTTTCCACAATTTTTTTAGTGAGGCTCAATCCTAAACCAGTTCCCAATCCTTCTTTCTTTGTCGTAAAGAAAGGTTCAAAAATTTTCTCGATCAGATTTTCAGGAATGCCCGATCCGGTGTCTTCAATTTGCAGAACAACAGAATTCGCTTCAGGCCTGAGAAAAGTTTGCACTCGCAAAACACCAGAGTCTTTCATGGCTTGGCAGGCGTTATTGACGAGATTAAAAACCACTTGCTGGATCAGATGCGGTTCAACTTCAATCAGCGCTTCGGAAGCTCCGAGCTCCGTTTCTTGTCGATGCAATCGCATCACGGCTTTTAGCATGGGCATTGTTTTCAGGACGATATCATCGATTGTTGTTCGCTTTTTTTGCTGAGAGGCTCCCCAAGAAAAATCCAGGAGATTCTTAATGATTTGCTGAGAGCGGCCAGCAGCTCTTTCGATTTCAGAAAGATCGCTGTGCAAAGAAGGCTTCTCGACTGTTTCGCTCATTAAAACTTGAGCCAAAGATCGAAGTCCGGTCAGTGGATTATTTAATTCATGAGCAATATTTCCGGCAAGCAAGCCAATGGCTCCCATTTTTTCACTTTGAAGCATCCGCAGATAAAGTTCCCTTGCTTGAGTGATGTCGACATATTGATTCACGACATTTGTCGGCTTGGCGCCGTTATCCAAAACCAAAGGAAACGAGTGAACTTCGTAAAGCTTTCCCCCGACCTGAATCTGCCCGGTCTGGGGTTTGCTAGTGGAAATAGCTAAAGGCACCGGACAGCCTTCACAAGCAGAATTTTTTTGGGCGAAACTTTCAAAGCAAGTTTTCTTCATGCTACGAGTGGAGAATTTTTTGTTTGATCTCAAGACTTCAAAATCCACATCGACAATTGCAACGGGATCACGGAAGCCATCGAATGTTTTTTCCCAGCGATAGGAGAACTGAATAAGATCCGTCTCTAACATCAGCCGGTCGACCGTGATAGCTACGGACTGAACTCGTTCTCGAATAAAGTCCAAAAAATCTTCCAGCTCGTTTTCATTCAAGCTGACTTCGAGACAAACTCCGGCTTGAGCATCGGCAAAAGAATTTTCGCGCATCAGTCGCGGCTCAAGCGGAATGTAAATTGTTTTGATAAATGGCCGACCAAAGTGGTTGGCAAGCGAGCGAATCACTTCTTTACCTGAAACGACAATTTCGTTGGAGAAGGGAAAGCTCCCCCCGATCTGGCGATTAAATAAAACTTGGCCGGATTGCAAAGACACGAATTCAATTTTATCCGGCGACGACTGATAGACCAAAATGGGATCGCCAATTTTATGAAATTTCCGTGATTCCTTTCGCAAAAGAAAAAGTAGCTCTTCAAAAGAGGTGACTCGAGCCAAATCCTTGATTAAGCGAATCAGACTGCGAACCTTATTTAGCTTTTCTTCTTCCTCAACTTTTGAGATTTCAATGTGCTGAGTCCGCTCATGCACAATCTGCTCGAGCCCTGTATTCAGAGCTTCCAGCTCGCGAAATTGGAGTGTGGATTCTTTCAAAAGCTGAGCTCGGGCCGCGGCCTTGTGGTAGCGCTGAACGGCAAGATTGAAGACTTCTTTCCAGCGATTTTTGAAGTCAGTCATGTCTAAACAAAAATGCACATGAGCTTGATTGACTGCCAATTTGAAAAGATCGCGAGTTAACTCGGGGACCACCAAAATTCTTGCGGTGCGCGGCGACTCTTGCTCGAAGCGTTCAAGGACTTCTAAAACTTGGGAGGTATTGCTTGCACCTGGACCTAAGACGGCCATTAAAATGGCTGCACGATCGTCTTTTAGATAGATCAAAGAATCTTCTGGTTTGGAAACGAAGATTAAATCTTCATTGGGTCGAGCCGCAGTTTTGAGAAAATCAAAACTGTGGCCGAAATAGATGATCTCAGGACGTTGTGAGCCCTTTCCCAGAGATTTTTTCAGAGTTTCCTTGGATATAATCTGTGACATCCGTGTTGTCTTTTATTTCTTTCTTTAGGCCCTCAAGCAGCTCCATCCAAGTCTGCAAGGAATGACCCA
>JAYUCD010000317.1:0-2838 GCA_043740515.1 Bdellovibrio sp.
AAAAGTTTTGCCTTGCTTGCGGCTCAGAAAAAATCACTTGAGCTGATTTCTATCTCACGCAAAGCAAACATTTCTGCGGACTTTTCTCAAGCTGAAAAATTCTCTGAAAATCTAGAATTGATTCAAAAGTTTGAAGCCGACCGCGTTTTCTATTTTGCTGGCGGTGGACCCTACGGAAAATTTCAAGACAAGGCGTGGAAAGATCATGAGTGGGCTCTGAACGTTAATTTTCGCTTTCCAGCTTTTCTCTTACATCAGCTTCTCCAGTCTCAGAATTCAATCAAACAAATTGTATTTGTTGGCTCCTCGATTGCCGAGTCTTCGACAGACCCGAAAGCATCTATGTACTGTGCTTCCAAACATGCTTTGAAGGCTTTGCTGATGACTGTGCAAGAAGAGATGAAAGATTTGAAAAGCACGGGAGAATTTAAAGACATTCGATTGTTCAGTCCCGGTTACATGGATACCGGCTTGCTTCCGGCGCATGCTTGGCCGCGTCAAGCAGCCGGATTGCTTGTGTCACCTGATAAGAATGCCGAGCTGCTGTGGGCCTGGATTCACAATGAAGATGACGCCGGATCGCACTTGGTTTTAAACTCCAGAATATGACAGACACAAAAATTGAGAAACTTCTGATTATTGGATCAGGTCCTGCGGGTCTGACTTCGGCGATTTACTCGGCACGTGCGAATCTGAAACCTTTGATGATCGAAGGCGAAGAAGCCGGCGGCCAGTTGATGATCACCAATGATGTCGAAAATTATCCCGGCTTCTCTCATGCGATCACTGGACCTGAGTTGGTTTCAGTGATGCGTGCTCAAGCCGAGAAATTTGGAACTCGCATGATCACTCGGAACGTCACCAAGGTGGATTTTTCCAAGCGTCCATTTCAAGTTTGGGTGGGAAAAGATCTGCATGAAGCGGAAAGTGTGATCATTAGCACAGGCGCATCGGCTAAATGGATGGGACTGCCATCAGAAAAAAAATACACCAACCGCGGTGTTTCGGCCTGCGCCACCTGCGACGGAGCTTTTTTTAAAAATGTTGAAGTCGGAGTCGTCGGCGGCGGCGATACAGCGATGGAAGAAGCCAATTTCCTGACTCGATTTGCTTCCAAAGTTTATGTCATTCATCGCCGAAATTCTTTTCGTGCCTCTAAAATTATGGCCGAAAGAGCCATGAAAAATCCAAAGATCAGCGTAATCTGGGATACAGAGGTGAGCGAAGTTTTGGGTGATGAAAAGTCTATGACCGGAGTGATTCTCAAAAATATCGTGACTGGAAAAACAGAAAAAAAAGATCTTCAAGGTCTCTTTTTAGCCATCGGTCACAACCCAAACACTCATTTGTTTAAAGAATTTTTGAATCTGAACGAGACTGGCTATATCAAAACCACGCCAGGAAGTACTTACACCAATATTGAAGGAGTTTTTGCTGCGGGCGATGTGCAAGATCATGTTTACCGTCAAGCGGTTACGGCAGCGGGAAGTGGCTGCATGGCGGCGATCGATGCTGAGCGATGGTTAGAAAGTCAGCACGTTTAAGATGGCAAAAAAGAAAATCAACACAACTGACCTGATTTTAAAAATTGAAAAGATTGCCAAGGCTCGAATGGCCAGTGGCGAAGTTGTCGAGCTGCAAAATTTTCGCGACTTCAAAAAGAAAACAGATCCCAAAGTTATTCTTGCCATTGAAGACGACGAAACCATGCGAGCGGCTATCAAGAAAATTTTTGAAATGGATGGTTTTATTGTGAAGGTCGCAGCCGATGGGACCGAGCTTTCAGGAGTTCTGGATGATATTTCACCCGATCTGATTTTGATGGATATCGGACTTCCTTGGCTAAACGGATTTGAACTGGCTCAGATGTTGAAAGAGCACAAAGAATTGAAAAAAATCCCACTGATTTTTATTTCTGGAAAAACCAGCGACGAAGATATCAAAAAAGCATTTGAGATCGGCGCTGATGATTTTATCAAAAAGCCGTTTGAAATTGAAAAGCTGAAAAAAACTGTCAATACCTTGCTCAAAATTTCAAGCGAGAGCTGAAGGCACGCGGATGCAGGCCGCAGGATGATGAGGCCGCTTGTTTTCAAGTGGCGGAACGACCTGTTTGCACTCGTCAATGGCCATCGGACATCTTGGATGAAAGTTGCAACCTGAGGGTGGAGAGACCGGGCTCGGAACATCACCTTTGAGAATGATTCGATTTTCATTTTTCTTGCGAGGATCAGGCACCGGAATCGCTGACAAGAGAGCCTTGGTGTATGGATGCTGAGGTTGTAAATACATTTCTTTGGCTTCGGCCAGCTCGACAATTTTTCCCAAATACATGACAGCTACTCGGTCCGAGACATGCTCGACCACCTTGAGATCGTGAGCGATAAAGATATATGTCAGCTCAAATTTTTGCTGCAGATCCTTCATCAAGTTGATCACCTGAGCTTGAATGGAGACATCAAGCGCTGAGACTGGCTCATCGCAGACGATCAGCTCAGGCTCGACTGCCAAAGCGCGAGCGATTCCGATTCTTTGTCTTTGGCCTCCAGAAAATTCGTGCGGATAGCGACTGAAATGTTCTTTGCGCAGTCCCACCGTTTCCAGCAATTGATGAACTCGGTCCAATCGATCTTTTTGAGTCGCGAAAAGATTGTGGATAATCAGGGGCTCTTCAATCACTGCGCCAATCGTCATCCGTGGATTGAGGCTTGAGAAAGGATCTTGAAAGATAATTTGCATCTCTCGGCGAAGGGCTCGCAGTTCGGATCCTTTGATTTCAGTGATGTCTTTATCTTTGAAGAAAATTTTTCCAGAAGTTGGATCAATCAGTCGAATCAG
>JAYUCD010000318.1:0-6547 GCA_043740515.1 Bdellovibrio sp.
TTTGGAAAAAATGGACTTTCATTTGCTCTATCTGGTCGCGACCTTGTTAACTTCCGTGACTGATAATGCAGCACTGACGTTTTTAGGATCCCAGGTTGAAGGCCTCTCTGACATTGCTAAATATTATCTTGTTGCTGGATCGATCGTGGGTGGGGGACTGACCTTGATTGCGAATGCTCCCAATGCCATCGGATACTCGAAACTGAAAAAATTTTTTCCCGAGGGATTCAATCCCTTGTTTTTATTTTTAGGAAGTTTGGCGCCGACTTTGATTACGTTCTGCATCTTTGCTATCTACTTTGCGATTCAGTAGCTGAGCTGAAAAACAAAAACCCTGCCTTGTGAGCAGGGTTTTTGGAAGAAATAATTTTCAAACCGAAGTCTGAGCAATCAATTTCAAAAAGCGATTACTTAGTTTCGCCTTCAGCACCTTTTTTAGATTTCTTAGAGTGCTTCTTTTTTCCCATTTCCTTTGTAGGAGCAGGGGCAGGAGCAGCAGTCTCACCAGTAGGTGCAGTTGCAGCAGGAGCAGCAGGAGCCGCAGCAGGAGTTGCAGTGTTAGCAGAAGCAACACCAGCCATGAACAAAACAGCAGTTACGATAGATACAGCTTTCATAAAACCTCCAAAGGTTTGTTTGTTATTGTCGTTTGAACTGAAGCCAGAATACCTGAAGCTGTTCAACCTGGTATGAAAGAGGGATTAAATGTTTTTAATCCGTAGTTTAAATTCGGCCCCTTTTGAACTTTCTCGGTTTTTTCCAGTCAATTCAGCAGCATGGATGAGAGCAATTTTGCTAGCGATCGCCAATCCGAGGCCGTATCCCTCAACTGATTTACTTACATTTTGAGCCCGGCTGAAGCGATCAAAGATCCGATTCAGTTGATTTTCGGGAATTCCAGGTCCCTGATCCAGCACTCGCAAGGTTTGTTCGATCGAATTCCACTCAAGCTCAACTTCGATAGAGCTTGAGTTGGGCGAGTACTTGATCGCATTTTCAATCAGGTTGAAAACTAAATTTTGCAAAAGATCTTCATCGCCTTTGATCGCTGGATGCAAATCTTCGCGGCCGGAGCGATTTTGGATATCAAATTTGAGCCGGATGTCTTTGGCCCGAGCTAATTTCTCGGCTCTGGCAATTGCATCCAAAATGATTTCGTCAAAATACATCTCCTGCAGATTCATCGCTCCGAGTCCCGCATCGACTCGGGCGAGGACCAATAAATTTTTGACCAATGAGATCAAGTGATCAACTTCCTGAAGGGTTGAAGACACGGTAGCGTTTTCGGATTGCGGGTTGGTTTTAAGAGAGTGCTCAAGCTCTCCTTTCATAATCGTCAATGGAGTGAGCAACTGGTGAGAAGCATCAGCAACGAATCGTTCCTGACTTTGGAACGCGCGTTGAATTCTCTCGAGCATTTTATTTAACGTCAGAGCGAGACTTTGCACTTCATCCTTCGCCGATGGGACAGGCAATCGTTCAGAAAGTTGAGTCGCACCGATGTCGTTAGCCTTTTGAACAATATCTTGTACGGGTGCAAGAGCTCGAGCGGTCAGAAAAAAACTAGCAAGCGTTGAAATCAAAATGATCAATGGAATTCCAGTGGAAAAAAGATTCCGCCGGTTCTGAATTTGATTGTCGACAAAAGCTAAAGGTACGGCGATTTGCAGAATCAGCTGAGGCACTGGCGAGTTGTCCAGAGGGAAGCTGACAACTCGATAGCTAGGAGCTTCTTTGTTTGGCAGACCTTCTAGTTTCGTGGTGGTTCCGAAGGCGGCCTCTTCTCCTGTCGCCAATTTCTGGAAATCTCTTTTGTAGGGGAGATTGAGGTTACCGAAATTTCCAACCTGAGAGAGCACAGTTCCGTTGATGTGGCGGATTTGAATCAGTGCTGTTCCCAATGAAAAAGGATAGATTTTGGCTTGATCGACTTTGGCAGAACTGACCGCCAAGTCTCCTGAGGGATTGAGGACGACACCTTCGGAGACATCAACGGCGTAATTGAAGAGAGCATCATCGAATTCTTTGATCAAAGAGTTGGAGAGAAAATTAAAGGTCACAATTCCGAAAATAATTAAAGTGCTGCCGAAAATACTGACGAAGAGCAAGGTCAAGCGGACCCGAATACTCAGCCGATTGCTAATTTTGCTTAAGAACATAGCCCACTCCAACCACCGTGTGGATTAGCTTTTTTGAAAAGGGAGCATCGACCTTCTTCCGCAGTAGATTGATGTAGACGTCGATCACATTGCTTTCAGAATCAAAGTGAATATCCCAGACGTGTTCAGCAATCGAAACACGCCCCAGAGGTCGCTCTGGATTTCGCATGAGATACTCGAGCAGCGCGAACTCTTTGGCGGTCAGGCTGATTTCTTTTCCCTCTCGACGAACTGTTCGGTGAATCAAATTCAATTCTAGATCCGAGTATTTGAGATTCGAAGAGCCTGAAGCGGAACCCTTTCTTCGCAGCAAAGCTCGAACTCGGGCCAGAAGTTCTTCAAACTCGTAAGGCTTCGTCAGATAATCGTCAGCTCCTGCGTCCAGTCCGTGAATTTTATCCTTCGTCGTCGAAAGAGCGGTCAACATCAGGATCGGCCCGCCGAATCCGTCTTGCCGCATATGCCTGGCTGTGTCCAAACCGTTTTGGTCGGGTAACATGACGTCTAAAATAATCAGGTCATATTCGTTTTCGGCAGTGAGCATTTCCGCAGCTTGGCCTGTTTCAGCGAGGTCAACAGCGTAGCCTACTTCATTCAAGCCGCGCTTGACGAAATTGGCCATTTTTGTTTGATCTTCAACGACGAGAATTCGCATGGTTGTCTGATTCCGATCTTAAACTAAAATTGGCTTGCGTTGGTTAGAATGTGCCTTAAATTGATCGGATGTTTCAAGGAAAAGTCATACTTATCGTCGACGATGAAGCGGATCTCCGAGAGATCCTGCGGGATGAGCTGACTTTCGAGGGAGCTCAAGTTTTAGAGGCCGCCAACGGGCAAATCGCAAAGGAAATTATCAAAACCAATCGCCTGGATGCGATTCTTTCGGATATTCGTATGCCCGGAGGCGACGGCGCGACCTTGGCGAGAGAAATTCGTCAGATGCACCCTTCGCGGCCTGTGCTGATGCTCATCACTGGATTTGCAGATCTGCAAAGCGAAGAGGCTTATGATTTGGGTGCCGATGGATATGTCACCAAGCCTTTTCATCTCGATGCGCTCAAGCAACACTTGAGAAGATTGCTTATTCCATTTGAACTTCGCTGGACGGAAGCGCCCTTTGAGCCAGGCCAAGCAAAATCTTTTGCCGTCCATCAGTCGTTGCTTGAGACCATTCAAAAGGGTCAAATTAGGATGGGCCGAGGTGGATTTTTTTTACAGTGTCCACCGAAAGATCTTCGTTCCGGGCAGCTGGTTCAAATTGAATTCACGGATCATAAGCCCATTCGAGCCCAGGTCCGTTGGATCCGAGGCGAATTGGTTTACGGAGAAAAACCTGGAGTGGGTTTTGAATTTCTCCACTTAGATCCCAAATTATTAGCCGTGCTCAATCAACAATTTCCATTTTGGTTTGAGAGTCGATCCTTTATCCCTCGAGCCTAGTTGCAAAAATAAAAACAGCTGCAAAAATAAAAAAGCTGCTAAATTCAATTTTTTTAAGTTCAATGGCCTGGAGAGATGGATCCGCCCGAGTCCTCGGTGCTGACTTCCAGTTTTAAAATTTGTCGACTGAGTTTATTAACAGTGACTGACAGAGGGATATGTTTTTTTTGGCTGTTGACCAAAAGGCTTTGAATTGAGCTTTTGGCGATGAAAAAACCACTTTGACCTTCGAAAAAGACCTCCGTATCACCTTGGACCTCACGTACAACTTTGACCGGGGCGGTGAAACTGTGTTCATCTGATTCTTTCTCATAAATTTGGCTGTTGAACTGAGATTTGGCTGCTCCTGGCTTTGGATTTTTCAGTCCTTCACCAGGACTTTTCTGGACGATCAAGCTCGAGAACAAAGCAACGAGAAGAAGAGATTTTTTCACTCGGAAACTCCTTGATTGGCGGGTCTTTCCCCTCTATCTTCGCAAATCCTTTCTCCAGGCACAAGAGGTGAGTCCATGGCAGAGCTTCGATTGACCCAGACTGTCCAAAAAGGCGGCTGCGCTGCCAAAGTCGCAGCTTCCGAATTGCGAAAAATTCTTGCACAAGTTCGATTTCCAGCGACCGACGAAAATGTTTTGGTCGATGGCGGATTGTTCGATGATGCCGCGATTTACAAAGTTTCATCCGAAGTTGCCATGGTTCAGACTTTGGATTTTTTCACACCGATCGTCGACACCCCTCAAATTTTTGGCAAAGTGGCGGCGGCCAATGCCTTGAGTGATGTCTATGCGATGGGCGGAGTGCCTAAGACGGCGCTCGCGATTCTTGCTTTTCCGATGTCGAGCATGGATTCATCCGTCGCTGTTGAAGTTCTGCAAGGAGCATGTGATGTGCTCTCTGAAGCAGGCTGTAGTTTAGTCGGTGGACATTCAATCGACGATGACACTTTAAAATTTGGCCTCTCGGTGAGCGGCATTGTTCATCCCGATAAAATTTGGTCCAATGCCAAAGCTCAAATTGGAGATGTCTTGATTTTGACGAAGGCCCTGGGAACTGGAACTCTGACTGCCGGATTGAAGCGCTCTGAATTGAGTGAACTGGATATCGCTGACGCTCTGAGCTCGATGTCGCAAATCAATTCTGTGCTTGATCTCTTGAGTGAGAATGCAGCCTCACATATTCACTCGGCCACAGATATCACTGGCTTCGGCCTTTTGGGTCACAGCATGCAAATGGCTAAAGCCAGCCAAAAAAGTTTCGCGATGGGCTTCGCAAGTTTGCCGCGGTTTGCTCGAGCTCAAGAATGCTTAGAAAAAGGGTTTTTGACCAAAGCGCATCGTAGCAACAGTCAGTATGTGGAAGGTTCAGTCGATTTAGAAAGTTTATCGGATTGGCAAAAGCAGCTTTTGTTTGATCCACAAACTTCCGGTGGATTGCTTTTGTCTGTTTCAAAATCAGAGGCTGCAAAAATTTTGCAGCAGTTGCAAACTCGTTTTCGCTCAGCTGCAATCATCGGAGAAGTCCATGATTCTGAAAACATGAAAGTAAGCGTCCGAGCATGAGAGCGAGCATTGGTCTTGAGCTTTTACCAGCCAATCAGTTTCGCTCCGTGCTCCTGACGGAGCGGCCGATCATTGATGTCAGGGCGCCGATTGAATTCATTTTGGGCGCTTTACCTGGCTCAGTGAATTTTCCCATACTCAATGATCAAGAGCGTGAAGAAATTGGCACTCTCTATAAAACTTCAGGATCTGAAGCAGCAGTTCGTCGAGGTCACGAGTTGATTTCCGGTGCGGTGAAGGAATCTCGAATGGAGGCCTGGACGAAATTTATTCGCCAGCAGCCACAGACGGTGGTGACTTGCTTTCGCGGCGGAATGCGATCGCAATTGACTCAAGCCTGGCTGCAAGACGTCGGAGTTTGTGTCTCTCGGCTCGAAGGCGGATACAAAGCTTTTCGGCAGTTTTTGATCGATGAAATTGAGCGCTTGTCTGAGCAAAAAATGCTCGTGATTTCTGGAGCCACCGGAAGTGGCAAGACCTTACTCATTCGTGAGACTTCCAGTTTTTGGCCGATGGTAGATCTTGAAAAACTGGCTCACCACCGAGGTTCGGCCTTTGGCGGATTTGTTCAAGCACAACCGACTCAGATTGATTTTGAAAATCGTTTGGCTCAGGCTTTGGTAAAACTTGAAAATCGACGGCATCAGCTGGCAGCTGGGGATTCACGGCCTTTGCTGATCGAGGATGAAAGTCGGCTTGTCGGAAGATGTGCTCAACCTCCCAAGTTTTTTGATCATTTGCGGCAATCGCCGATTTTGTTGATCGAAGAATCTCTCGCCTCACGAGTCGACACGACTTTCGAGGATTATATTTTGAATTCAGCGATTGGCTCAGGCTTGAGTCAGAAAGGGCTACAAATTTTCGATCGTTACCAAGCTTCCTTGCGAGCCATCTCGAAAAAATTAGGTGGAGTCCGCTTCGCCGAGGTGGAAAAAGATCTGAAATTCGCGCAAGACTGCTATGAAAATGGTCAGGGTTTAGAAGCTAACAAAGTGTGGATCGAGAAACTGCTACGCGACTACTACGATCCACTTTACTTTCATTCTCTCGAGCGCCGTCAGCCAGCTATTGTCTTTCGTGGCTCTCGCACTGAGGTCTTGCGCTGGCTTCAGAATTATGACGATTCGCGCAAGTCGTGAAAAAGATTTACATATTCAGTGATTCTCAAGTGAAATAGGCGGGTAACAACTAAGGAGTATCCACATGAAGAGACATTTGATCTTGGCCGCAGCAATGATCGCCGTCGTAGCGACAGGTTGCCAAAAGAAATTAGACACTGATCAACGAAAAGCGAGCTATGCCATCGGTCAACAGATCGGCACCAATTTGAAAAATCAAAACATCGAATTTGATCCAGAGGTTGTTGCAATGTCGATCAACGAAGCAGCGGCT
>JAYUCD010000319.1:0-2142 GCA_043740515.1 Bdellovibrio sp.
CCCGCAGTGGCTCTTTGAACCACTCGAGCATTTTGTTTGCCATTTCTTTGGCCAAGTGTTTGGGAATCCAAGCTTGTAAAAATTCTTGGAAAGCACTCAGCCGAAACAGCAGTTGCTCACTCGGCCGCTCCGTCGGTTTGTTTTTGCAAACGGCACAGTAGGAATCTTTGAGGTCGCTGGGATTGTAAGTGGACCCGCAAACATCGCAGGCATCGCCGTATTGATCTTTGGAGCTGCACTTGGGGCAAGTGCCCTTGACGAAGCGATCTGGTAAAAACATTTTATCAAAATCACAGTAAGGCAAGTTGACTGTTTTGGTGGCAACCAAGCCTTGAGATTTCATCGCATGATAGAACTCTTCACAGAGCGCTTTGTTTTCTGGCGAATTCGTCGACGAGTAATGGGAAAACTGAATCTGGAAATCGGCAAAGTCTGTCGTGTGATCTTTCCATGAAAGCTCGATGTACTGCTCGGGCGTCATCTTGCGTTTGCCGGCTTCGACCATGATCGGAGTTCCATGCGTGTCATCAGCGCAAATGTAGTGGCATTCGTGACCGCGCATTTTTTGAAACCGAGTCCAAAAATCAGCTTGAAGGTATTCAACCAAATGTCCCAGGTGAATTGGGCCGTTGGCGTAGGGGAGTGCAGTCGTGAGAAGTATCTTTCGCATAATCTGCAGACTACTTGAAATCTCAGGTTAAAATCAACTTTTCCATGCTCTCTTCGAGAGCTAGAGCGTTGACCCATCACGACAAGTTGGTCCCGAGCATTCCAGGAAATTTGATTGAATCCGGAAGGCTGTGAGAGGATCGGCAAATGGACTTTCAATTAAAACTAGCTGTGCCCCTGCTTTCCAAAGAACAAGTTTTAGAGACACTCAAAACTCGGCAGGCGCCTTATTGGCCGGGCTATCATGCTTATTTTTCAACTTGGCTTGGTGGAATCGTCACTGATCCCGCTCTGATGTTGGTGCCCATGGACGATCATATGGTCCACCGGGGCGATGCCGTCTTTGAGGCCATCAAAGTCGCCACAGGACGAATTTTTCTTCTCGAGCAACATCTTGAAAGACTGGAAATTTCCGCCTCACGAATTGGTTTGAAGCTGCCTTTCTCGTTGAGCGAGATCAAAGAAATTATTTTGCAAACTTTGAGGGTAGTAAAGCAGCAACAGGTTCTGATTCGTCTTTTTATTTCCCGTGGGCCCGGCAGCTATGGAACCAATCCTGCTGATTGTCCCGCTTCGCAGATGTATCTGACGGTCACAAGCCTGCGATCTCCTGAGCCGGAGAACTTCGAGGCCGGAGTGCGCATTGGCCGAAGTCAAATTCCGGTGAAAGATTCTTGGATGGCTCAGGTTAAATCCTGCAATTATCTTCCCAATGTGATGATGAAGAAAGAATCGGTGGAGCGGAATCTTCATTTTACTGTGAGCTTTGACCGAGAGAATTTTCTGGCCGAGTCCTCCACAGAAAATATCGTTATTGTCGACAGCGAAGGTATTCTAACAATGCCCCAGTTTCAGAATATTTTAAAAGGGACAACCATGCTCCGAGTTTTTGACTTGGCCAAAAGCAAAGCTCATCTCGCCACGGCTCAAAGAAATATCTCGGAGGCGGATTTGCTGGCGGCTAGAGAAGTGATGATGATTGGAACGACTCTTGATGTCCTGCCGGTGACATTTTATGAAAATCAGAAAATCTTTGATGGACAAGTCGGACCTGTTGCCAAAAAGTTGCGAGCCATGTTGCAAGAGGATTTTAAATTGGGCATTCCATTCGAGTAAAATTTTGAAATAGCAAAAAATCAGACTTCCAGCTGAATTTTGTCCAAGAGGGCCGGGTCTTCAATCACAATTTCCCCACCGCGAGCGATTGCCGTCAAAGGTTCGTGGGCGATTTTTACAGGTAAGCGTACTTCATTTTGAATTCGGATATCAATGTCACGAATCAAGGCTCCACCACCTGCCAACATGATGCCGGTCTCAATAATATCACTGACCAACTCGGGAGGAGTTTGCTCCAGCGCCAGATGAACTGCATTGATGATGTCTCGCAGAGCATCGTCCATCGCATTTCCTACATCCTCTGATGAAATCTCGATGGTTTTCATCAATCCAGAATTATAATCTCGTCCGCTGACA
>JAYUCD010000320.1:0-2573 GCA_043740515.1 Bdellovibrio sp.
CCAAAACTTGCGAAGAGGCCTGCGTTCAGTAAATAGTATGCGTGTGCTTCCACGTGAGTAGGTTTCAAAATGTACATCATAGCTATAGATGCCAGGTAAAAAATCACCACCCATGAGTATTTTTTTCGAATGAGATATAGTGAATACAGCCCCACAAGCGCTGTCTGCCCTAAAATACGATTCGGCAGAATAGCCAATGCTCTAGGCACACTCGCAAGGATTTCAGAGAGAGTTTCCATATGGATTCCGAAATAACCAGGGACTGTTGTGACGTGAGAATCCCAATAACGATACCAGAACCAAAAGAGGAAAATACAAAGTCCAAGAATAATGACCGATGCAATCCAGCTAGGGATAAAGAAAAACAAAAAGAGAATATAGAAAGGGCGGATCAGAAATCCTAAAAGAAAAAAGGCGGCTGATATTGTAAACACGAGTTTTTGTTTTGGATAGACTGTCCAAAGATAAGCGGAGACCGCATAGAAAAACAAAGCTGTCGATTCCGGCATCGGAATCGAAAAAAACGTCCAATTCACCGGCAGTAAAATGAAAATCATCAAAAACTCGACCCAGCCGTTTCCCATTTGTTTGGGATCGAGATTAAATTTTTTCAGTAAGGTCTTCCAAAAAAGAAGCCCGGCCAGCAATGCAAAAAGCAAAGAGACCACCCGAGGAGTTGTCTCGTCCCAGGAGCCCTTGATCTGACAAATCTTTCCTAAGATGTAGGCGTAGACTGGAAACTCGTTGATCGCTACACCAGAGGTTTCACCTCGTGGGCCGACATGAGGAAAGAGAAACTGAGAGCCGGGTTCGATACAATAAAAATATCCTGAGAAGACGGAATCGGCCTGTCGATGCTCATGAGGGCCGTTCAAGACTGTGCGAAATGAAAAAATGAAAAGTCCCAGTCCAATGAGAAGGCCTATGGCTGCAATGCGAGTGGTCCAATTTCCAGTTCTCACTGAATGTAATCCAAAACTTCATCGAGGGATTTGATCATTGGACAAAGTTTAGTTTGTGAATTTTTAAACTCAATTGTCTGCAAGCAAGGAATTTTCAGTTCCAATGCAGGTTGGATATCGTTCTCGAGAGAGTCTCCCACCATCAGTGTCTGAGAAGCATTGACTTGAAAACGAGTGAGCAGCTCTTTGAACAAATTTAAGTTTGGCTTTTCGACTCCGCGCTCTTCGGAACTGAGAAGAAAATCAAAGAATTTCTCCCCAGATTCGAAAGAAGCTAATTTTCGGGTTTGCAACCGACAAGTTTCGTTTGTCAAAATGGCAATTTCAAATCCATGTGATTTCAAATTGCGAAAGAGAGCGGGTCTTTTTAAATTCTGCCAAGACGCTTGCATTTTTTTGACGACCAAATTTTCATATTTTTCAGCAAGGTCCAAATGACTTTGAGCCGAATAGAGATGATTCATTTCCAAATAACATTTCAAGTAAAGAAAACGACTTCGGGCCACGGGAGCGAGAGGTGGCAGGAGAGATTTAACTTGAGCACGAGCCTTGAGAAAGCTTGGGTCTTGAGGTGAGATTCCAATTTCAGAAAGAGCGAGATCGTAAGTAGATTCCGCTGGCAGCAATGTGTCATCAAGATCAAAGATAATCAGCTTGGGTTTTGTGGCTGTGGCCATTCTTTTTCCAGTATTTCGGTGGTCAAATGATTTAAATCCGAACGTGGTAGGCGTTTGATTCTCTTAAAACGAAATTTGACAATGCTCCAGACCCACATAAACGGGTCACGAAGGATGTTTACCTTTTTCCCTTTTTCAAAACCGCGAGATTCATAAGAGACTGGAACTTCGAGCGGGTTGAAGCCAAGTCGAATCAATTTTGCGACAAGCTCGAAGTCGAAATCAAAGCGATTGCATTCAAAAGAAACTCCGGCCACACAACTTCTGAGGAAAACTTTGTACATGGTCGTTGGGTCGGTCAGTTTGGTTCCGTAAAGCCAATTGAAACCTGTATGAAAAAGAGAACCACCTAGATTCATGTAAAAAGCTTTCACTGGGGTTTCCACAAATTTACGGATCTTCCAGCTTCCAGCTGACAAATGACGGGAACCCAAAACAAAATCTGCATGTCCATCCAGTATGGGCTGAATCAACTGCGGATAGTCGGCCGTGTCGTATTCGAGATCTCCGTCTTGAATCAAGATAATGTCTCCGGTTGCTACCCCGAGTGCTTGTCGAGCTGCGTGTCCCTTTCCCAAAGCTTGATCTTGGAGAATGACTCGCAAACTGACTTTTTCAGTGGCTTGAAATTGAGATGCAAATTTTTGCACCAGTGCCCGAGTCCCATCCGAAGAGTTCGACTCGACAACGATTACTTCTTTTCTCAAGTCGGACGGAAGCGGTTGCTTGAGGACGCGCTGCAAAAGCTCCAGCACGGTTGCAGCTTCATTGTAAATTGGAATGAGAATGCTGACGGATTGAATCAGGGTTTCGTGCTTTCCCATTTGGTTTGCTTCATTTTTAAAGCCGGATGTGAAACCAAAAGATGCCACACGACGGCCGCAAGACCTTCCGTATGAGGAGTGATCCGATCCGAGTATTTCGGCGGAATCAC
>JAYUCD010000321.1:0-3653 GCA_043740515.1 Bdellovibrio sp.
CCTCAACTGGTCGTGTTGTCTCATAACGAATTGACCTCGGATGCAAATGTCAAATCCGTGGGAGTAGTGGAGATGGGTCATGCAAATTAAGAAATTCGAAGCGCGCACAATGAAAGAGGCCTTGGAGATGGTGAAATTCCAGCTGGGCCCCGATGCGATCATTTTGAGTGCTCGAGACAACAACCGAAGTTTCGGTCTGGTCGGAGAAGGCAGTGTGGAAATCACAGCTGCGGTCTCAGAGGAAACTTTGCATAAGAAAAAATTTGCTGAGAGCCGACTGCGAGATGAAGATCGCGAAAAACTTCAACGAAGTCCGGCTCGTGTGCAAAAGCAAGTGATCAATCAAATGGTCAACAAGTACACGGCGGAAAAAGCAGAGAGAAGCCCCAAGGCAATCACTCGAACGCGGTATATTGAAATCGACGACGAAGCTGACACCTACAATCAACAGCAAGCGGCTGCGGAGAGAATTAAGAACGCGGCTCAAAGGGCTTGGTCAGAAATGGCTAGTCAAAATATTTGGGCTCAACCGAAAGAAAAATCGGCAAGAGCTGAAAAATCTACAGAGAAAAATTCTCCCGTTGCTACTCCGGTTCAGACAAAAGCAAGCTTGCCAGTCGCCAGTCCGAAGGCGGTCGAATCTGCCGAGATCAATTTGCTGAAAGGTGAAATTGAAGGATTGCGCCAGGTCATCGCGCAGTTTCAACATATGCCGCAAAATTTTTCGGTGGGACGGCACCCTGGATCTGACTACGGACTGACTTATGATCTGAGCCCTTGCTTTGAAAAATTAACAGCAGCTGGAATTGCTGAAGACCTTGCAGGCGAAATGCTCATGAAGGCGCAAGAAGAAATGCCGGCATTGAAATTGAAAAATAAATCTTTTATTGAAGCTTGGGCTGCCAAACACATTCTCAACACAACAAATGTCAGTCCCTCCAAGCCAACATCCAAGATGCAAATTTTTGTCGGGCCTGCCGGAACCGGAAAAACAGCTTCGCTGATCAAGCTCGCCAGTCATTTGGTGGTTCGAGAAAATAGAAAAGTTGCTTTGATCACGACAGATGTATTGAAAGTTGGCGCCTCGGACCAAATGAGAATCTATGCGCAGATTCTCAACGTTCCCTTTGCGATCATTCGCCAAAAAACCGACTGGGACAAGATCATGGCTCAGCTCAGTAATTACGATCAAATTCTGGTCGACTTTTCAGGCGTCAGTTTGAAATCGATGGAAGAAATTTCTTTGATTCGAAACTTGCTGCCGCCAGATCATCTCAATCCGCAAATTCATTTGGTCCTCTCTTGCCTCGCCAAAGATTCAGACCTGACAGAAATCGGCAAGCGATACAAGGTGACGAACTTTCAAGATGTGATTTTCACCGGTTTGGATGAGTCGAATCAGCATGGATCGATTTACAATTTCATGAAACGATTCTCAACGCCGCTACATAGCTTTGGAATCGGAACTCGAGTTCCAGAAGATTTTGAAATGGCGACCAAAGAGCGTGTCCTTGATTTAATTTTTAAAATTACAAAACTGAACAAACTAGAGCAAACGCAGCAAGGGTTCAAAACATGAGTCGAGCAACTGGAAAACGAACTCGTACCGTCAGCATCACCTCAGGAAAAGGCGGCGTGGGGAAAAGCACGATTGTCGCCAACATGGCCTATGCCTTGGCTTTGAATGGCAAAAAGGTTCTCATCCTTGATGGGGATTTGGGAATGGCCAATGTCGACATCATGTTTGGAGTGAAACCCGAGCACAGCTTGCTCGATGTTTTGCAAGGGCGAAAAGAAATGGATCAAATCGTGACCACTCTTGCTCCGAATATTTCTCTGATTCCTGGCGGCAGTGGACTGGTCGAGCTGAATCGACTCAATTCTTTTGAGCGTAGATCGCTAGTCGATGCAGTCAGTACGTTGAATTATATGTACGATTATCTTTTGATCGATACGGCTCCGGGTATTTCCGACAATGTTTTGTATCTCAACTCGGCGGCACAAGTTGCGACCGTGGTGATCACTCCCGATCCAGCGTCGCTAGCGGACTCCTATGCTTTGATCAAAGTTCTCAATCAAGAATACAAAGAATCAAAATTTTCTGTGGTTTGTAATCAGGTCCGAGACGAGATGGAAGGCATCAGTCTCTTCAATCGCTTCAACGAAGTGGTAAACCGTTTTCTTTACATCGGTCTCGACTTTTGGGGAGCGATCCCGCAAGACCAGCTGTTCAGAAAATCGACACAGAATCAGCGTCTCATTTTGAAACACGAGCCACAGTCAGAGGCGGCCAAAAGTCTTTTGAAAGTTTCCAATAGGTTAGAGTCCTCCATGCGCATGAATTCGGACAAGGCAGGACTGGCATTTTTTTGGGAGCAGGTCGTGGGCGTGGCTTGAGGGAATTGGACTTTCGGTGTTGTTGGCGGTTTGCTAAAATAAAACCTTGAGGGGTTGAATGAACATGGGAAAAAACGTTGCTCTGCTGAAAAAGTACAAAGACGAACCACGTCGCCTGCAAAATAATGAGAAGGGCAAACTGGTTTTGGAGTACTCACCTCTGATCAAATTCATTGCGCAAAAAATCGCAGTTCGACTTCCCTCAAATATCGAGCTGGATGATCTGATATCCAGTGGAGTGATCGGCCTGATGGATGCAATCGATAAATACGATCCAACCCGTGATAATAAATTTAAAACCTATGCAGAGTTTCGAATCCGCGGTGCCATCCTGGATGAGCTGCGTGCCCAAGACTGGGTGCCACGCTCCATTCGAGACAAAGCGAAACTGCTCGATCGCACCATGGTGCTTCTCGAAGCTGATCTCGGCCGAGTTGCAACCGATGATGAAATTGCAAAGGCACTGAATCTTTCCACGGATGAATTTCATGATTTGCTCAATCAAGTTCGACCTGTCAGTTTGCTTTCGATCGACGAATCGCAAACCTTTTCCAACGTCGATAAAAAATCGATTTTGAATATTCTCGAAGGTTGCAAGCTCAACAATCCTTTCAATCAGTTGAATTTGAAATCCGTCAAAGATTTAGTGACTCAAGCAATTGAGGAATTGCCTGAGCGACAGCGCCTGGTTCTTTCGCTTTATTATTACGAAGATCTTAACTTGAAAGAAATTGGGAAGGTTCTGCGCGTAACCGAAAGTCGAGTGTCTCAATTGCATGCACAAGCGGTCTCGCGTTTGCGAAATAAATTATCACAAAATTTAGGTTCAGGCGAGCTGGACGTCGCCTAAACAATTATTAATGATATCTTAAAGGCCAAATGACCTCAAATCTTCGAGGCTTGGGTGAAGGATTCCGATAGAGAGTGATGAATTTCCGCCGGCCCTTACATCTTCAGACCATTCTCTTTCTCACATTGAGCGCAATCGCGGTCATCCCCTTGCTGACTTTTGGTCTGCGAGAAGCTTTCGCCTGGAAAGATGA
The DNA here is from genome assembly GCA_043740515.1 of Bdellovibrio sp. GTDB lineage: Bacteria > Bdellovibrionota > Bdellovibrionia > Bdellovibrionales > Bdellovibrionaceae > 21-14-0-10-47-8. The sequence goes on from JAYUCD010000321.1 coordinate 3,441, forward strand.
ACAGGTCCAGGTAACCAAATCAAAAGCCTTATTTCGCTCTGCCAGCTTAGGAAGAGAGCTCTCAAAAATAATTGATTACCGCCGAAGAGCGCTCGAAACTTTGGCTTCTGAGATGGCCGAGCAACAAAGCCTGACTTCGAAAAAAAGCCATGCTCTACTCACTGAATTTCGTGAAAATTTTTATTCCAGCATATGCACATAGCTACCCTACGA
>JAYUCD010000322.1:0-7170 GCA_043740515.1 Bdellovibrio sp.
TCAATTAATGCCATATAATAATAAGGAACACTCCAATGCCGTTTTTAAATGGTGGAGGTTCCGAGCCAGCCTCTAGATAAGGAGCTTTAAATGAAACAATTTACTCTAACCTTTTTCATGGCTTTGAATATTTTTCTGCCGACGACCGTTTTTGCCGGTGGTGATGTCGGAAACGGCGGAGATGTAGTTCTCTGCCAAAAATCAGCTGAAGATATTTTTGAAGGAACGCTCAGTCTCGACTACATGCTTACACTCCAAGATGGGATTGAAAATGATTTGAAGTCTGTAAGTTCTTTTGGAGAATCAATTGCCAGAATCTTTAAGATTATGACTGAGCGTTGCCACGAAGACAGAAGTACACCGAAAATAGGCTATTTTTCTAATTCTCTAAATAAATTTCTATCGCTGAGAGCCAATCACACCGATTGGTCACAGTCCGCTATTTGGCATTCTTCCGCCTATGGACTTGTTGACATTCATGATCAGCGGATGTCCCGCCTTTTGCCGACAAATTGCCAAATCAATGGTGGTCCAAATATTATTCAAGCCATCATCCGAAAGGCTCGGCCTGATATGAATATCATCATATTCGAATATGACCCCGCCATTGATTTACAGTTGCAACGAAAACCCCTACAGCAATCGTTTTTATACATGCACGAATTTCTGCGGAATTACCTGTCTGATATCGACAATATTCGCTGGCTGAACTGGTTTTTGCATTCACAACAAATGGAAAAAATGAACGACAATGATTTTCTCAATTCAGTGAACCGCCTCATGGGGAACGCTTTTTGTAGAGGCTAATTTTTCTTTTAAACTTGCTTTTTAAGATATCGATCTGAAGCGCGAAAATCAGGAAAGCTCACGATTATAGCCGCCTAAGTAAAATTTTTGGCTTGCTCGAGTAGGCACTGCAATGCGGATGTCCCGACATTCGGGACATTTACTTGCGCGAGGGTACAATCCAAAAAACATGGCAGAACGAAGCTGCGATACGCTGAGCCCCAAGTGCTTCTGCACGTCTTTGTGGATTCGTCCCGATCGCCGTTAGAGTTTGGCCGGGCTCGATTATGGAATTTGCTTATATCAAATTGATTCAAAACGAAACGATATGAGTCGATCTACAGTGGCCAATTGCGGATACAGTCGTTGGATTTTCTCGGGCTTCACCGGTAATTGCTATTTTAACAGAAAAGTGGCGACAGTGGTTTTTTATTGTTTATAATGTCCACCCAGTGGACAGTGAAATAGAAAATGCCACCATAAACCTTAAGCAAAAGTGATAAGTCTCGCATAAGATAAGACGAGCAGAAGTAGCTTAAGCACTCGTTGACGATTTTTTTGGCGAAAGTCACAGGTAAATTTCATCATTAGCTGAAGGCCATTTTCATTTTTCGAATTTGAATCAGAAGATCATCGACGTGATCTTGGAATTCTTCCATTTTGTGAGTCATTGAAGAGATCGCGCGGTCCTTCTTAACTTCTGAGCGCACGAAACTTTTCAGTTCTTTCATTGCAGCTCTTGCGCCCTCGATAGAGAAGCGATCACGGTGCAAAAGTTTTCGAATCAGGTAGGCATTCTCGACATCTTTTTTTGTGTAGTAGCGCTGGTTGTTGGTGGCTTTTTTGGGTTTGAGGATTTCGAATTCGCTCTCCCAGTATCGCAAAACATATTGCTTGATTCCGAGCATCTCGGCCACTTCACCAATTTTGAATCCCATTTTTTCTGGGATGCTGTTGATCTCATCGAGCAATTTATCATCGCAGAGAGCGGCTGGCAGAGACAGAGTGTGTTCAGGTGCTGGCAGAGCCGCTTGTTTGCTCTGCTCGACGTGGTCATCGGCTAAGGTCATCTCGTTGAGAATCTCTCCGCTAGAAATGGAATCAGTCATTTTCTTCCTCCTCGGAGCCAATCAAGTGAGCGTACTCTTCTCCGTTGAGCATGGCCTTCAAAACTTGGCTGGGTCTGAAAGTCAGGACTCGGCGGGCACTGATTTTTATTTGTTCACCGGTTTGTGGGTTGCGACCGACGCGTTCGTTTTTTCCACGCACGACGAAATTTCCGAAGCCTGATATTTTCACTTTGTCGCCTCCGTGGAGGACGTTTTTCAAAGTATCAAAGACCAGCTCCACCAGCTCAGAGGCCTCTTTTTTTGAAAATCCAATTTTCTGATAAACTTTTTCAACAATATCCGCTTTGGTCATTGTTGATTTGCCGATGTTTTGTCCTGCCATTTTAAACTCACCTATCAAAGTTGGTTCAATCCAGATCAGGCTAGCAAGTTATTGAAACGAATCAAGAATTTATCTCACTGAAATCTGAAATTTGGACTTCAAAGTGACCAAAAGCTTGTCTATGCTCTCGCTCACCACTTGATCGCGCAGTGTGTCTTTCTTGTCTTGGTAAACCAAATGGAAAGCCACCGACTTCTGCCCGATTTCGAGCTTATCGCCCTCATAGACATCAAAAACTTGCAGTGAAATCAAAAAAGGCCCCGCCTCTTTGTGAATGAGCTCACTGACTTCGCCCACTTTCAGAGATTTCGGAAGAATCAGCGCAAGGTCCCGCTCAATTCTGGGAAATTTTGAAAGACTTTGGGTTTTGCGAACACGCGGCTGAGTTTTAAACAGAACTTCTAAATCCAATTCAGCCAGAGCAGCGGGCGCACGAATTTTTTCATCATCCAAAATCACCGGGTGAACTGTCCCCAAAAATCCAATTTTCTTTCCCTCCACCAACAAGCTCGCGGCTTGACCGCGGTGAAGAAAGGCTGGCACATCGCCTTTGTCGACGATCGGCTCCCACTGAAAACTGGTAATGTGAAAACTGCGAAGCAAAGCTTCAATTGCCGCTTTGATTTCAAAAACCAGCGGAGCTTGAGAATTTTTTTGCCAAAGTCCCGAAGGCAACCCCCAGGCTGAAATCGCCAGCCTCCAGTTCTCCTGATAATTTCCCGGACCAGAGAAATGAAAGACTTTGCCGATTTCAAACAACCTGCCAATTGCATTTCCATGATGAAAATTAGTCTTTATGTTTTGAAACAAACCGTAACTGAGTCCTAAGCGAAGTGAATCTTGTTCTTCGTTCAAAGGATTCAAAACTTTCACTGCCATTTCGCTCGTGCTCAGGCCCGCATGTTCTAATATCTTAGGCTCTTTGATAAACTTCATCTGAGCTTTGGTGCCGACAAAAATCAAATGCTGGCTTTGAGAAAAGCCTTCGGCTCGCAAAACTTCCGAAGTCTTTCTTTGCAATAAATAATTGGCATCGTGAGCTGTCGGAGTCATGGACAAAGTCGGCATGGTTTCTGGAATTTGATCATAGCCGTTGAGTCTCGCGTACTCCTCCACCAAATCCATGTCTTGCTCGAGATCAAAGCGATAGGACGGTGGAGTGATTTGGTACTCGCCGTCTGAGATTTTTTCCATCCGACATCCCAAGCGCTGCATGAAATCTTCAAACTTTCTTGGATCCGCCGTATATCCCAAGCGATCGCTGATTGTCTGAACTTTCAAGCTCACCGCTTCTTTTTTCTGAATGTTTGGATAGACATCATGAGCGGCCGAGAAAGCTTCTCCGCCTGCGACCTTCAATATCAATTCGGTGGCTCTATTCAAGGCGACCATGGTGCCCTCGGGATCCACTCCACGCGCAAAGCGATATCCTGAATCTGTATTCAAGCCATGAGCTCGCAAAGATTTTCGAGCTGACATCGGCGAGAAGAAGGCCGCTTCCAAAAACAAATTCACTGTCTCATTGGTCACGCCGGAATTTTTTCCGCCGATCACTCCAGCGATGCAAAGACTTTTTTCCGAGTCTTTGATCATCACCTCATCACCAGTTAGAGCCAATTCACTTCCGTCTAAGGTCGTAAACTTTTCGCCAGGCTTCGCTCTCTCGACGATGATTTTTTCACCACGAATCGCCTGCGCATCGAAGGCATGCAGGGGCTGACCCAACTCCATCATCACGTAATTCGTGCAATCAACCACATTGTTGATGGAATTCAAACCTACCATCTCCAAACGCCTCTTGAGCCAATCCGGACTGCTCCCGACTTTCAGGCCTTTCAAATATCGACCCGTGTAGCGCGGAGCCAGATCAGAAGCTCGAACCTCCAACTGGATTTGATCTTGGCTCGAGAGAGAATTGAGCTGCAGATTTTTTTCATCGAAGGCAGGTCTCAGCTCACGCCCCAAAAGACAAGCCACTTCGCGCGCCAAGCCGTAATGGCTGAGGCAATCGGCGCGGTTCGCGGTTACTTTCAGTTCGATGGTCACATCATCAAGGCCCATGTACTCGGCGAAAGCTTTTCCAATCGGCGCATTCTGTGGCAAGATTTCGATGCCCTGGCTTTCCGTTGCGAGGCCGAGCTCTTTGAGCGAGCAAAGCATTCCGCCGGATTCCACGTCTCGCACGACTGCTTTTTTGATGATGAAATTTCCAGGCAAGATCGCGCCTGGTAATGCGACCACAACTTTGTCATTGGCTTTGTGATTTTGAGCGCCGCAAACGATTTGATGGACAACTCCGTCGCCGGTGGTGACCCGGCAAAGCGAAAGCTTGTCGGCATTGGGATGTTTGTCTTTTTCGAGAATCAATCCCGTCACGACAAATTCGTAGTCCCTGGCACCATTGTGAATTTCTTCCACTTCGAGGCCTGCCTTGGTCAAAATTTCAGCAAGAGCTTCCGGTTTTTGGAAGTAATCTTTCACATCGACAAAATCATTGAGCCATTTGAGAGAAATTTTCATTTTTTATTTACTCGAATTGGTTGAGGAAGCGAACATCGTTTTCAGGGAACAAGCGAATGTCTTCGATTCCGTATTTGATAATCGCCATGCGCTCAATTCCAAAGCCAAAAGCGAAGCCCTGCCATTTTGGATATTCAATCGAAGTGAAGCCGAAGACTTTGGGATTCATCAATCCGCAACCACCGATTTCAATCCAGCCTGAGCTTTTGCACATACTGCAGCCTTTGCCTTTGCAGATCGGACAGGTGCAATCCACTTCTGCCGAAGGTTCCGTGAAGGGAAAGAAGCTAGGTCTAAATCTCGTCTTGATCGCACTGCCAAAAAATTCTTTGACGAAAAAACTGATCGTACCTTTGAGATCACTCATGGAAACTTTATGATCAATGCACATGCCTTCGATCTGGTGAAAGTGCGGCAGATGAGAAATATCACTGTCGACGCGAAACACAGAACCGGTGCCGATGATGCGAAGTGGAGGCTTCTCATTTTCCAAAGAGTGAATCTGAATCGGCGACGTGTGAGTCCGAAGCACATGAGTTTCATCAACGAAAAAAGTATCTTGCATATCCCGAGCCGGATGATCCTTGGGAATATTCAACGCTTCGAAATTGTAAAAATCTTTTTCAATCAAAGGCCCCTGTCTGAGCGAATATCCCAGTCTTGCCATGATCGAGAAAATTTCGTGAGTCACTTTCGAAACCGGATGCTCGCTGCCAACCACTCGTTCGATCGCTGGCAAAGTCAAATCCAGTTCTTCGCCGGCCATTCTGCTTTCGATTTCGTTTTTCTTGAGCTGCTCTTCCAGGCCTGAGTAAGCGAGCTCCAGCGCCTGCTTCACTTCGTTCACAAGTTTACCGAACAAAGGCTTTTCTTCCTTTGGCAGAGTGGCCATCTCTTTCATGATCTCTGTGAATTGACCGCTTTTACCGAGGTATTCCACTTTCAAATCATAGAGCGCCTTGGAAGATTCAGCAGCTTGCATTTTTTGCAGAGCCTGAGTTTTAATCGAGTCCAGTTTTGATTGCGCGTTTGACGTTTGTGACATAGATTTCAGGTTATAATGGAAACCCAGGCTTTGAGCACTGCTAAGGCATCGCATTATAGAGAGATCGAAGCAAATGGCGCACAAGAATAAAACCAATATCTCGCCCTACACCACCCGGCAGAAGGAAAAACAAAGCGAAAAGCAGAAGCAAGCACCTCCCGCAAAGTCTGCAAGCAAATCAAATGTCACCCTTCCCTCGCTCAAAGGTCTGCACAAAAAACCGCAAGAAATCTTCAGCCAAGAAGAGGCCAACGACCGCCTTGCTGATATTTTTCGCAATCACGATTTCAAAATTGCCAGCCACGCCCAAAGACAGCAACTGGCTCATTTCTACCGACTGCTCATGGAAAACCAAGAAACTGAAAATTTCACGAGGCTCCTCAAAATTCGCGATATCGCCATCAGGCATTTCATCGACAGCCTGATCATCACTGGCTTAACCAAGCTGCAATTCCCATTGATGGACATGGGAACAGGCCCAGGATTTCCCGGCATTCCACTAAAGATTTTTTATCCCGAAGAGCGAATCATTCTGGCCGAGGGAGTCCAACGCCGAGTCGAATTCCTCAAGACGGTGCGAGAAAAAATGAATCTTAAAAATCTCGACATCATCGGCCGCAACATCAATCCTTACTTTGCCTACCCAGTTCAAGGCGTGATCACTCGAGCCGTTGAAGACGTGAGAAATACTTTGCTCAACTCACTGACCTGCCTGCAATTGGGCGGAAAAGTTTATCTCATGAAGGGCCCAAACGTCGACCCAGAGATCAAAGTGGCTCAGCAAGAAGTGGGCGAGTACTATAAACTGGTTCAAGATGTTGCCTACACATTACCACACACCACTCATGAGCGTCGTCTTCTGGTTTACGAGAAATTCAAGCTCTCACCTCTGCCCGATTTTGACGAAGAACCTTGGCCAGACGATGACTAGCCGAATGAGGATTCCAACATGTTGATCACAAGCCCTACCAATTCTCTCTTCAAGAAAATCCTCAGCCTGACTGAATCCAAAGGCCTCAAAAACGAGGGCATATTTATTTTGAGTGGAAAAAATTTAGTGCAAGAGTTCCTGCGCAGACCAATTTTGCCCATTGAGAGCGAAGTTTACTGCGAAGGTCAAACTCCGCAACTGGAACTGAAAAAACAAGTTCAACTGTCGAAAGAATTATTCAAACTGATTGATGTGATGGGAACCCATTCGCCAATTCTGGTTTTGCAACAGCCGGAGCTGAAAAATTGGAATCCAGAGAAATCAGTCGCAGGCCTGACTCTCTTGACTCCATTGGGAGATCCCTCCAATCTAGGCGCGCTGATACGAAGTGCCGAGGCTTTCTCGGTTGCAAAAGTTGTATTGCTGAGAGAGTCTG